>DAOOIT010000030.1:30726-71105 GCA_035384565.1 Planctomycetota bacterium
AGGGGCCTCCTGGCCGCGACGCACGCCGCACGCGGGTGGCTCCGCGAGACCCTGAAGGCCTCGCTTGCCCCGGACAAGCACACGGCTCCCCTGCTCTGTGCTCTGACGCTGGGCGACCGGACCGATGTGGACGACAACCTGGCGGAAGCATTCGCGCGCACGGGCACGATCCACCTCCTCGCGGTGAGCGGCTTCAACGTGGCCGTGGTGGCCTGGGTGGTGTGGACGCTCACGTCGTTGGCCGGCCTCGGGCAGCGGGCGGCTGGCGCGCTGGTCCTGTGTGCCGTGGGCGTCTATGCGCTGGTCACCGGGGCTCCGCCATCGGTGGTGCGGGCCGCCGTGATGTCGGGCGCCTACGTGCTGAGCATCATGGGGCGGCGCCAGTCGGACGCCGTGCACGCGGCGGCGCTGGCGGCGCTCGTGCTGCTGGCGGCGCGGCCGTTCGACCTCTTTCAGCCGGGGTTCCAACTCTCCTTCGCCGCGGTGCTCGGCATTCTGCTGCTATCCGAGGACCTGGCGGCGATGCTGGGGCCAGGCGAGAGCGTGCTCGAGCGGGTGGCCGGCCCCAGGGGAGTTGGCGCCTTCGCGTGGATTCGCCATCGGTTGCACCGACTGGCCGCGGCGACGGGAAGCGTGTCCATCGCCGCCTGGCTGGCCGTCCTGCCGCTCACCGCCTACTACTTCCACCTGTTCAGCCCGATCACGGTGCTCGTGAACCTCCTGGTGGTGCCGGTGGCGGGCTTCCTGACGGTGTTTGGGTTCATGCACCTGGGCGTGGCCGCGTGTTCGCCGATGCTGGCCTGTGTGCCAGCCTTCCTGGCGCGCGGGGCTACGGGGCTCTTGACGCAGACCGTGATGGGGGTGGAGCGGCTGACGGCTGGATGGGTGTACTGCGCCGCGCCGACCCTTGGGTGGATAGTTGGCTACTATGCGCTGGGGCTCCTGGTGGTTGCGCGCGGTCGCCTGGGGCTGAGCGGGCGGCGTGCGGCGATGCTGTGGCTGCTCGGCGTTCTTGTGTATGTCGTGGCCGGGGACTCAGGGCGGCCTCCGAAGGGCCTGGAGGCCACCGTGCTGGACGTCCAGGACGGCGCGGCCGCCGTCCTGCGCTTCCCCGATGGCGCTACCGTGCTCTGCGATTGTGGCACGTATGGGCGGAACGATGTCGGGCGCTGGGTGGTGGCGCCCGCGCTGTGGCATTGGCGCGTGCGGGCGGTAGACCTCCTGGTGGTGACTCATGCGGATGCCGACCACGTGACGGGTCTTCCGTCGCTGCTCGATCGGTTTCGCGTTGGGCGGGTGGTTCACAGCCCTGTCCTCGAGCGCGCCGCGGCGGGCCGGCAGCTCCTGGCCCTGCTCGACGAGCGGGGCATCCCTCATCAGTCGGTGGCGGCTGGCGACCGCCTCGTGGTGGGCGAGGGCAATGTGATCGAGGTGCTCTGGCCGAGCGACTGGTCGTTGCGCCTGAGGCCCGACGACCAGAATGAGAACTCGCTCGTCTTCCGCGTCGAGCGCGGCGGGCGGCGGGTTCTGTTCGGCGGCGACATCCAGCAGGTGGGAATGGCCGCGCTCCTCCACGGCGGTGTGGACCCGCGGACGGATGCGCTGGTCGTGCCGCACCACGGCCGCAGGGCGCCGGCCGCCGAGGCATTTGCCCAAGCCACGCGGCCCCGCTACGCCATTTGCAGCATCCGGCCCGATCATCTGCCGCCCGACATCGTCGCCGCCTACAGAGGGGCCGGAGCCGAGGTCCTCGTCACGGGCTGGGACGGCGCTATCACCGTGGCCCTCTTCAACGGCGAGGTGGTGGCCACGAGGGCCCGGCGCAGGGAGGGCCGCGTTCGCGCAGACATTGCGCTTGACGGCGGGCACGGTTCTGACTAGCATACACGGCACGGGCGTTTGTTCACTTCCGCTGGCCAACGGCTTCAGGAGGCAACGAATGAGTCAGGCAGTGGCCGGGCAGGGCACGGGTGGGTCGCACGTCTGGCGATTCTTCCGGGCCGGGGGCTTCGACCAGGTGAGGCTGGACCGTGGCGCCGACATCGCCGCCCTGGACAAGCTGGACCAGAAGCTCTGGGTGGCGCTGAGCTGCCCCACGCGCGGGCTGGAGTTCGACTCGCGGACGCTTGACCTGATTGACACGGACCACGACGGGCGCATCCGCGTGCCCGAAATCATCGCAGCAGCCAAGTGGGCCTGCGCCAATCTCAAGAATCCCGACGACCTCGTGAAAGGCGGCGAGGCGCTGCCGCTCGCCGCCATCAACGACGCGACGCCCGAGGGCAAGCAACTGCTGGCCTCGGCCAAGCGCATCCTGTCCAACCTCGGCAAGGGCGACGCCAAGGCGATCACCATCGCGGACACGATGGACACGGCCAAGATCTTCGCGCAGACGAAGTTCAACGGCGATGGCGTGGTTCCTCCCGAGGCGGCCGACGATGCGGCCACACAGGCCATCGTTGCCGACATCATCGCGTGCCTGGGAGGCGAGACCGACCGCAGCGGCAAGCCCGGCGTCAACCAGGCCAAGGTGGACCAGTTCTACGCCGAGTTGGCCGCCTATGCGGCCTGGCGGCAGAAGGCGGAGGAGGCGGCGTCGGACGTGCTCCCCCTCGGCGAGGCCACGGCCGCGGCCTTCGATGCCCTCAAGGCCGTGCGAGCCAAGGTGGACGACTACTTCGCCCGCTGCCGCCTCGTGGCCTTCGACACGAGGGCCGGCGGAGTCCTGAACCGGGCCGAGGCCGATTTCGCCGCCCTGGCGCCGAAGGACCTCTCGGCGTCGGGCGACGAGGTGGCCAGCTTCCCGCTCGCCAAGGCCGAGGCCGGCAGGCCGCTTCCCCTGGGCGAGGGCGTGAACCCGGCCTGGGCAGGCGCCGTGGCCAAGCTGAGCAGCCTGGTTGTCGCGCCGCTGCTGGGCGCCAACAAGGCCAGCATCACCGCAGAGGAGTGGGCAGCGCTCAAGGCCAAGTTCGCCCCGTACGAGGCCTGGCTCGGCGCCAAGGCAGGGGCCGCCGTCGAGAAGCTCGGCCTGCCGCGCGTCCGCGAACTCCTCGCCGGCAAAGGCAAGGAGGCCCTCACCGCCCTCATCGCGCAAGACAAGGCCCTCGAACCCGAGGTCAACGCCATCACAGCCGTCGAGCGCCTCGCACGCTACTACCGCGACCTTTACCAGCTCCTCAACAACTTCGTGGCGTTCACCGACTTCTACGCCCGCGAGCGCAAGGCCGTCTTCCAGGCCGGCACGCTCTACCTCGACGGGCGGGCCTGCGAGCTGTGCGTGCGCGTGGACGACCCGGGCAAGCACGCGGCCCTGGCCGGCCTGAGCAGGACCTACCTGGCCTACTGCGATTGCACCCGCAAGGGCACCACCGAGAAGATGACCATCGCCGCCGCCTTCACGGGCGGCGACTCTGACAACCTCATGGTCGGCCGCAACGGCGTCTTCTACGACCGGAAGGGGCAGGACTGGGACGCCACGATCACGAAGGTCGTCGAGCAGCCGATCAGCATCCGCCAGGCCATCTGGGCGCCCTACAAGCGCATCGCCCGCATGATCGGCGAGCAGATCGAGAAGATGGCCGCCGCCCGCGACAAGGCCGTCACCGACAAGGCCGCCGCCGGCATCGGCGAGGCCGCCACCAAAGTCGAGGCCGCCAAGCCCGCCGCGCCGGCCACCCCGTTCGACATCGCCAAGTTCGCAGGCATCTTCGCCGCCATCGGCCTGGCCTTGGGCGCCATCGGCACCGCACTCGCCGCCATCGTGAGCGGCTTCCTCAGCCTGGCCGCCTGGCAGATGCCGCTCGTCATCCTCGGCATCATGGTCCTCATCTCCGGCCCCTCCGTCATCCTTGCCTGGCTCAAGCTCCGCCAGCGCAACCTCGGGCCGATCCTCGACGCCAACGGTTGGGCCGTCAACGCCCGCGTCAAGATCAACATCCCCTTTGGCGGCGCCCTCACCAGCGTGGCCAAGCTCCCGCCCGGCTCCGAGCGCAGCCTGGTGGACCCCTACGCCCAGAAGAGCGCGGCCCGCTGGCTCGTGCCGCTCCTCATCCTCATCGCGCTGGCCGGCTGCGTGGCCATCTGGTACTACGGCTACCACAAGCCCGCTCAGGGGAAGCCAGCTCCCACGGTCGAGGCCCCCGCGGAGCCAGCCCCCGCACCCAAGTAGGCCGCACCTCCCAGCCAGTTCGCACAGCACCCCAGGCCGCCAAGCCCCTCTTACGGGGCTTGGCGGCCCGGCTCTCGCTTGCCGCGCGCATGGCGGAGGAGAGTCCACCTCCGCCTCCTGGTCTCGACGGGCGCTGGTTTGGGTTCCGCCAGCCCTGCGGTTGTCGCGGCCTGGGCGAAGGGCTATAATCAGGCCATTACTCGCAAAGGAGCAGGCCATGATGATGGGGCGACGCGGGTTTCTCAGGGCCGCGGCCCTGGGCGCGACGGCTGGGGCGCTGGGATGTCGGCGACCGCCACGGATCAGCCGGAGCGAACGCCGGCCCAACGTGGTCTTCATCCTCACCGACGACATGCGCTGGGATGCGATGGGCTGTGCGGGGCACCCGTTCCTGAAGACCCCCCACCTCGACCGCCTGGCCGCCGAGGGCGCACGGTTCGCCAACTGCTTCTGCACCACGTCGCTGTGCTCGCCGAGCCGCGCCTCGATGCTCTCCGGCCTCTACGCCCACGCCCACGGCGTGACGAACAACTTCACCGACTACCCGAACGAGCTCCCCAGCTTCCCCCGCCAGCTCCAGGCCGCAGGCTACGCCACCGCCTACATCGGCAAGTGGCACATGAACGAGGAGAGCGACGAACGCCGCCCGGGCTTCGACTTCTGGGCCTCCCACAAAGGCCAGGCGAAATACTACGACACCGAGTTCAACATCAACGGCACCCGCGGCGTCCTCAAGGGCTACTACACGACCCGCGTGACCGACCTGGCCATTGATTGGCTCGGCCAGCAGCGCCCCGACAGGCCGTTCCTGCTCATGCTCGGCCACAAGGCCCCCCACTCGCCCAACACGCCCGAGCCGCAGTACGAGCACCTCTTCGACGACGTGAAGATCGAGTATCCGCCCACGGCCTTCGCCCTGGAGGGCAAGCCCGACTGGATTCGCCAGCGGCTCGACACCTGGCACGGCATCTACGGCCCGCTCTGGGGCTTCAGGAAAGAGTTCCCCGACCGACGTCCCGAATCAGTGGCCGCCTTCGCCGCCTTCTGCCGTGCCTACTACGCCACGATCCAGAGCGTGGACGACTCGGTTGGCCGCCTCTACGAGGCCCTCAGGGCATCGGGCCAGCTCGACAACACGCTGATCCTCTTCGTCGGCGACAACGGCTTCTTCCTCGGCGAGCACGGGATGATGGACAAGCGGACCATGCACGAGCCCAGCATCCGCATCCCCCTCCTCGCCCGCTATCCCGCACTCATCCCGCAGGGCGGAGTAGAAAGCCGCATGGTCCTCAACGTGGACCTGGCGCCGACAATCCTCGATTTCTGCGGAGCGCGCCCGCTGCCGAAAGTCCACGGTCGCTCCTGGCGGAGGCTGGCAGGTGGCGAGGACGACATGCAATGGCGAAGATCATGGTTCTACGCCTACGACTACGAGAAGCAGTTCCCCTACACGCCGAACGTCCGCGGTGTGCGCACCGACCAGTGGAAGTACATCCACTATCCCCACGGCGACGGCGGCCCCGACCGCCACAAGGCCGAACTGTACCACCTCAAGTCCGACCCGCTCGAAACGAAGAACCTGATTGACGACCCCGCCCATGCCCCGAAGCTGGCCGAGTTGAAGGCCGAGCTTCAGCGCCTCATGGCTGCCGCCGGCGCGCTCCCCGACCGCATGCCCCTCGACGAGGGCGTCAAAGCCGTCCTGCCCGAGAAGTCCATTCGATAGGGCGTGTAAACCACACCGGGGGAAAGAACCGCGCGCGTTCGTAGTGCGGGCTTCAGCCCGTCCCCATACGGCCTAAAGGCCGCACTACGAACATGATTCCTACCGCGGCGCCGCCCGCAGTAGCCGCGCCCCGGCCCAGTTGGCCATGTCGGCGATGATGCCGTCGCCGGCGTCGGCGACGACGAGGCGCAAGACCCGTACGCCGGCGATGGGGAGGTCAATGGCCTTGACCTCGCGCATGCCGTGGAGGACGCCGCTCTCGAAAACCAGCTTCTCGTCGGCGTAGACGCGGAAGATGACGGTGCCCCTCTCCTCGGCCCCGCCAACGTCGGCGAGGAAACGGGCGTAGGCGCCGTCGAGCTTGTAGACGATCTCGGAGGGGGCGTGGGTGCCGATGCCCTTGCGATAAGCTTTGCCGCCGCCCAGGCGAAGGGGCTTGTCCTCCGCGTCCTTGTCGCGGCGGGGCAGGCCATCCTTGTTGGCGGTCCAGCCAGCCGATGCCTTCTCCCAGGGGAGGTCGCTGAGATAGACGCCTTCGCCCTCGGGCGGGGCGGGGAGCTTCCTTGGGCCTGGCGGTGGAGGCGGGGGAAAGGCGACCTGTTGGCGCTCGGCCTCGGTGCCCTGGACGGAGAGGAGGTCTTCGCGGGGCCGCTCGGCCAGGGCGGCACGAAGCGAGGTGAGCGCGGCGAGCATGGCCTTGTAGTCGGCGTCGTCGGCATTGGCAAACACTGTTTCCCTGCACCGCTGCCAGCCGCCGGCGGCTCGGGCCAGGGGGGCCATGAGCATGCGGCTGAGCTTGGGGTCGCGGCGATTGAGGCTGAGCCACCAGGTGTCGCGGGGCGCGGAGGCCCCGCCCGCAGTGCCGTGGCAGGTGGCGCAGCGGCGGGCGTGGACCTCGTCGAGCGCCTTGCGCTGCGCCCCGCTGAAGATGCTGCGGTTGGGCCAATGGGGCGTTTCGTAGCGGTCGTAGTAGACGGCGTTGGCGTCAATCCAGGCGAAGAGGCGCTGCCAGTCGTCGTCGCGGAGCTTCACGTTATGGTGCCCTGCCTCGAGAATCTGCGTGAGGCGCGAGACCTTCGAGCCATAGGTGTAGGGCGGGCGGGGATACACGTCGTCGGGGTGGTCCCAACGCATGGCGTTGGCCACGCTCAGGTAGGGGAGAAGCTCCTGGTAGCCGACGGTGAACTGGTCGGTGAGGTCGTCGGTGAGGATGACGGCGTTAGCCGCGCGGTCGTGGGTGTGGCACTGGATGCACTTGGCGTTGAGGAGGGGCTGCACGTCGCGGAGGAAGGAGAAGACCTTGTCGCCCCACGGCAGAGGCGCCGGCCGGCTCGGCTCACGCCAGGTGGCGGAGGCCAGGCGGTTCGGCGGGGCGGCGGTGCGCGGCTCGTGGCAGCCGATGCAGGTGCGGCGCTCGCCAGGCTTGAGGCACACGACGCTCCGCATGCGCTGTATCTCGCGGTGTCGCGCGTCGAGGACCTCGAAGTAGACGTTCCTGTCGGCGGGCACGGCGAAGTGGGCCGAGCCGTCGGCCTCGATGGGCACGGTGCCGAAGATGCGCTTGACGGTGTAGATGGGGGTTCCAGAGGTGCAGATGACGCCGCCCTCGTGGACGCCTTTGCGCGGCACGTCCTCGAGGATTCGCAGGAACTTCGCCTCGCCGCGCGGCACGCCGGGCAGCCCCTCGTAGGCGTCCATCAGCACGAGCGTTGCGTCCGACTCGGCCTGGGCCGCCGACGATTGAGCCGCGCGGGGCGCGAAGGCCCCGCCCACAGACTCCACCGGAGGCAGCCGATGGGGCCGCGGGCGGGCGACGAGAGGCACGGGCTCGGCGCAGGAGATGGCGGGGTCGCGGTAGAGGAGGGCCAGCTTTCCGCCGCGGTCGCCCACGTAGAGCGCCCAGCTTCGTTCGAGCCAGGGCTGGACGGTGGGTGTGTACGAGCAAAGATAGATGTCTTCTGAGAGCGGCCAGGGGTCGGAGTGCCAGCCGCGGCGGCTGTCCTGGATCTTCTCGCCGATGGTCGGCACGCCGGGGGTGAGGATGGTGATGGGTTCATCGCCGTCGGCGCCCTTCCGCACGTCAAGGAGGCCGATGGGGCCGTGGGTCTGGCCGTGGTGGCCGGTGAAGAGGGCCGTGACCTTGGTGCTGCCGGGGACGGCTCGCGGGAACATGATGACGTTGGGGCGGATCGTGGCATTGCCGTAGTAGGGAGCGACCATCGAGCCGTCGGGCCGCATGGTGAACAGGTCGTGCAGGCTCGTCACCGAGCGCTCGTTGTACTCCCAGCGGTCGTAGATGATCCGCCCGTCGGGCAGGATCGAGGGGTTGAAGTCGTTGAACACGTTGTGGCTGAGCTGGGTCAGCCCCGAGCCGTCGGGGTTCACGGCGAAGAGGTTGGGCGCGTGGATGTTGCTGCCGCACATCACGTAGTGCTCGGAGCGGTCGGAGGTGAAGCCGATCCGCCCGTCGGGCAGGTAGAACGGCTCGCAGTCGTTCTTCGGCCCGAACGTGACCTGGCGGAGGCCGGTGCCGTCCACGTTGACCTCGTAGATGTGATAGCTCTGGCCGGGCACGACGGGGGCGTGGGCGCGCTCGACCCCGTTGCCGAAGGCGAAGAGCAGCTTCTTCGCGTCCCAATGCAGGCACAGATCGCGATAGATGCCGTCGCCGAGGGAGTTCACGACGGGCGTCACCTTGCCGTCGGGCCGCACGGGGCTGAGGCGGTAGATGCCGCCGCCGGGCGGGTTGTGGCAGTGGTGGGCGTCCATGAACGGCTGCTCACTCGTGTAGGGCTTGCGCTTCACAAACAGCAACGATTCGAAGGTCACCTCGCGAAGGAGCCGAGCGTCGCGCTCCGCGCTCGCCTGCTCAAACCCCTCTGGCTCGACATAGGTGAAGAGGGGCAGCCAATAGGCCTCCGCGCCGGCCGCGATGGTGAGGAGCAGCAGCCCGCCGCCCGCGCCGGGCAGCTCCACGCCGAGCCGGGCGGCCTTTGTTGTTGTGGGCGGGACGTCCACATCCCGCGAACTCAGGACCTTCGCCTCGGCGCCGGGCGCAAGGAAGCGCAGCGAGAGCTTGAGCGCAAGAGGCTTGTCGCTGGCATTGCGCAGCGAGAGACCGACATCGTTTGACCCACGCTTCATGTCGAGCGGGGCATTGAGTTCGAGGGCGAAGGCGGCTGGCTTGGGGCGGAAGGAGAGAAGCCGGTCGAAGCGGCGGACATAGCTGTGATACCAGTAGCTCTTCCCCCCGCCGCCGGGGTGCTTGTAGCCGACGACGGCTTCGCCGGGCTTTGCGGCCTGGCGCTCGGCCTTACCATCGGGTGCCACGCGCTCGACCTGCATCGTGCCATCGGCGAAACGGACGCGCACCCGCGCCTTCGCATCGTCGTTGGGCAGGAGCATGCGCGGGATGGGGTTGGGCCACTCGACGACCTCGCCGCTGGCCGACACGGGGAGCACGGGCGTGCGGTCTGGTTCGGGCGTGGCCTTCTCCCACTCGGCGAGCAGGTCCTCCCAGTCGGCGATGGCGGCCAGAGATTCGCGGAAATACCAATCCTGCCGCACGATCTCCTGCGATGCGGCCAGCCGGGCAAGCGGCAGAGCGGCTGCGAAGGTCAGCAACCACAGGGGACGTATTGGGGCGCGATGCACAGTGAGGGCCGCTCAAAGAGGCAGTCGGAGCTGAGTGCCCCGTGTTTGCGGGGCAAGCCCTGTCTCGTCAAGGACCGGCTGGGGCAGAGGCAACCGCTCTAGCGAGCGGGGTTCGACCTTGATGCACCCGGAGCCGTATGACTTGCCAACGACCGAGAGATTGGCCACCGTGAGCGGATGGCTGAGGACCTGCCAGAGCTCCTCGGCGAACAGCAGGTCGCTGCGGCGCGGGTACACGCAGAGAAAACAGGTGAGGGGCACCACCCCGGCCAGGTTGCGGATGAAGCGGGCATTGCGCCGGCCGAGATAGGCGAACAGGAAAGGCGGGATCTCTCGCGTCTCCATTCGGTACCAAGGCCAACGGGCTCGCATGATGGCACGCTGTGGCAGGCCGGCCTCCTCACCCTTGGCGAGGTATGCGCGAACCTGCGGGGGGAAGTCCTCCTTGTCCCTGCCGTCCGGGGCGAACAGGAGGGTCGGTTTGCCGGCAGCGGAGAGGCTGGCCATGAGTTCGGGCGTCACCTCGCTGCCGGGCACGTCGCGGGTCCTGCCGATGGCGGGCACCAGGAGACCGGCAGGCAAGCCCAAGTCGGCTGCCTCCTGCACGGTAAGGAAGAAGAACTCGTTCGCCCCGGTCACAATGCCCCGCATGACGGTCGCGAAGTCACCCAGGACAGGCTGGCCGCAAGATGAGACTCGTGGCGGCCGGGAGAACCCTGTCCCCAGCGCTTCATCGAGGCGGCGCGGCATGTTGGTGAGCGTTGGGAATGCCTTGCCCGCCATGCCAGAGAGCACCCAATCTCTCAGGTCAGGGGTTCCCGGCTCAGAGCATCTCACCCACTCGAGCTCATCCTTTGGCCTGGTGTTCCTGATGAAGAAGATGATCGGGTTCGTGTCCACGCCGGGGAACGGTGATGCGGCGGGCGCGAACGTGACGACGGCATCAATGCGATAGCGAGACGCGACCCATCGCCACAGGTCATCTGCAAAGACGCCCTCACAAGTGTCGGCCGGCAGAATGAAGGCCAAGCGGCCGTCGGGCGCCAGAAGCTGGAGGGCGCGCAGCAGGAAATAGATGTGCAAACCCGCCCTGCCATCCAGCGGGTGCCCGATCAGCGAACCCCCAAACCACCTGACCCATGCCTTCATGCTCGGTGACAGGCGATGGTGGCGGATGTACGGCGGATTCGCCACAACGGCGGCCAGAGGGTGAGGAGGCGGATCCAGCAGGAAGTCTGCCACACGCACCCTCGCGAGATCCGTTTCGGAGAGCCCTGCCTCACGGGCTTGCGCGAGAGTGACCGGGTCCACTTCGGTTCCTGACAGGCCGACGCGAATGCCCAACGAACGCGCCACGGTCGTGGCTGCCCGGAAAAACGCGCCGGCTCCCACGGCGGGGTCGAAGACCTCGGTCGCTCCGCCGCGCAGGACGTAGGCAACCATCGCCTCCGCCACCCACTGGGGAGTCCAGAACTGCCCCCTTACGCGCAACGCCTCTCTCTGATGACCTGCCCGCGGCAACACTTGGCTAACGGAGGCCATTGGTCACCCCTGCTTGCGCATGGCGGCCTCTTCCAGAGCCGCCATCGCCTCAGGCCGCAGAGCGAGACGCCCGCCCTCGAAGCGCACATAGGGCAGGATGTGCCCGTTCTTGTCCTCGATGTGGGCGGCGGCCAATCGCGGTTCCTCTTCACAATCGCCCAGCAGATATGCGTAGTGATAGTAGAAGCTGTAGATGACCTTCCTGGTGGTCGCTCCACCCGGTGCCTGGAAGACCTGTTCGCGCGCCTGAATGAGTCCGTCGCGTATCAACTCCTCTGCCTTGTCCAGGGCAAGACCGAACGCCGCAACGTAGAAGACGTGCCAGACGTGCAGCGGCACCTTGCGTTGCACCTGCCAGAGGCGCAGCGGCGCCCTGTCTTCATCCTTGATGATGATCGTGGGCACCACCGCCGCCTTGGGCAGCCCCAGCTTGCCCCCAAGCCTCTTCACAGGTCTGAGCGGGCGCCCGTAGTCGGGCATAGCCTTGGCCCGCCACAGACTGTTCTCACACTCGACGGCGAGGATGGCCTCCGAGAGAAGGAACGCCATCCTCTCATCATCCTCAGGAGTGAAGGGCAACTCAGGCTCGCCCCCGATCTCCTTCACCACGCTCCGTACCCGTTCAGCGCGCGCTTCTGTGAAGATCAGGATATCTGGTCGCTTCAAGTCGCGTAATCCCGCCCTGTCCAAGCGCTCAAAGTAGAGTTCGAACTCCCGTACGTCGCGGTCGGGCGCGACCGCGCTCAGCCCGTACGGCAACGCAAAGTACGAGCCGGTGGCGTTGACGGCTTGCACGATCCGTTCTTCGCTCCACACCCCTTGCGACCATCCCATCAGGAAGTCGCTTCCACGAAGGCGCCGGGGATTCAGCAGAAAGTCAGCCCACGGCACTCCGGCTATGCCTCTCAGCTCGATCTCAGCCTCGACCCGAGACACCATCAGTGCGCGCTCAAAGGGATGCCACTGGGTGCTCATCAGTTCCTTTCCACCGTGCCCGGCTGCTCAGGCCGGTCGCTCGGCGATGGTTGGCTCGGCGACGCGGCCTTCGATGAACTGGCGGACGATGGGGTTCTGGGAGGTGCGTATCTGGTCGGGGGTGCCGATCTCGATGATCTTGCCGCCGGAGAGCATGCCGATGCGGTCCGCGATCCGATAGGCGCTGGCCATGTCGTGGGTGACGACCATGGCGGTGATCTGGAGCTTCTGGCGGAGCTCGATGATGAGGTCGTTCACCACGCTGGCCATGATGGGGTCGAGGCCGGCCGTGGGCTCGTCGTAGAGGATGATCTGCGGGTCGCGCACGATGGCGCGGGCCACGGCCGCCCGCTTCTTCATGCCGCCGCTGCACTCGGCGGGGAACAGGTGGCCGGCGTTCTGGAGGCCCATGAGCGTGAGCTTCTCCATCACCTTGTCCTGGATCTGCCGCTTCGACAGGTTGGTGCGCTCGCGGAGGGGGAGGGCGACGTTTTCGGCCACGGTGAGCCAGTTGAGCAGGGCGCAGCCCTGGAAGACCATGCCGAACTTGTCGCGCACGGCGATGAGCTCGTGGTTGCTCAGCCCCGTGATGTCCACCCCCTCGACTATCACGCGGCCGCGGTCGGGCTTCATCAGGCCCATGATGTGCTTGAAGGTCACCGTCTTGCCGATGCCGTTGCGGCCGATGATCACGAAGGTCTCGCCCCGCTCGACGCGCAGGCTGAAGCCGTTGAGCACCTGCTTCGGGCCGAAAGCCTTGTAGACGTCCACCAGTTCTATCATCGGTCTAGTAGAACTCTCTCACGATGCTCGTGATGAGGTAGTTGAAGATGATGATCAGGATGAACGAGGCGACCACCGAGTCCTTGGTCGCCTTGCCCACGCCTTCGGCGCTCGACTGTGCGCGCAGCCCGCGCCCGCAGCCCACGAGCGCGATCAGGATGCCGAAGACCATGGCCTTGAGCACGCTGCTGTTGAGGTCGGTGAGCACCAGCACGTTCTCCGCCTCGGCGAAGTAGGAGTGGTACGTCACCCCCACCTGGTAGTAGGCCACCACGGCGCCGCCCAGCACCCCGATCAGGTCGGCGAACACCGTGAGCACGGGGGCCATGACGAACATGGCCACGATCCGCGGCATGACGAGGAACCGCACGGGGTCTATGGACATCGCTTCGAGGGCGTCAATCTCCTCGGAGACGCGCATGGTGCCCAGTTCGGCGGCCATGGAGGAGCCCACGCGGCCGGCCAGGATGAGGGCGGCCATGATGGGGCCCATCTCGCGGGTCATCGAGGCGGCCACGATGGCCCCGATCTTGGAGGCGATGCCGTAGGGGCGGATGGTGAGGCCGGCCTGGAGCGCGAGCACGGCGCCCGCGAAGATCGCCACGAGCACCACCACGGGGAAGCTCATCACGCCGCACAGGAACATCTGGCGCAGGATCTCGCGCCCCTTGCGCGGGATGCTGCGGGCCCAGGCCACGCTGCGGAGGAACAACAGCGTGTCGTGCCCCACCGCCTCGGTGATCGAGAGCACGCCGGCGCCCAGGCGCTCGAGCGCGCCGCGCTGCCCCTCCATGCCCGCCGACCACACGGTCGAGAACGCGGCGCCCACGCTCTCCATGATCCCCCGGCGGAGCCGTTGAGGCGATACGGGCGGGCGTTGACCGCTATCAGCCATAGGGACTCCCCGACAAGAGACAGCCCGGCCAGGCGGGCCGCCGCCGTGGGCATCCGTCGGCCGCGGCCTGCTCTCGCCTCATCACCGGGACAATCCTAGCAGGAAACGCGTTCGAGTCAAGTCGCGCGGCGCGGGTTCGATGCGGGGGCCTCGGGCGCCTCGTCGGCGATCTTGAAGACGCAGAACTTGCCGCACATCGAGCAGGTCTCGTCGTCGGCGGGCTTGGCCCCGTTGCGCAGCGCGCGGGCGAGGCGCGGGTCGAGGCACAGCTCGAGCTGGCCCTTCCAGTCGCGGCGCCGGCGGCGGGCCGACATCTCGCGGTCGCGCTCCATCGCGCCGGGGATGCCCTTGGCGATGTCGGCGGCGTGCGCGGCGATGCGCGCGGCGATCACGCCCTGGCGCACCTGGTCGGCGTTGGGCAGGCCCAGGTGCTCGGCGGGGGTGACGTAGCACAGGAAATCGGCCCCCGCGGCGGCCGCAATCGCGCCGCCGATGGCCGAGGTGATGTGGTCGTAGCCCGGGGCGATATCGGTGACGAGTGGCCCGAGCACATAGAAGGGCGCGCCCTTGCACAGGTCCTTCTGGAGGCGCACCTGGGCTTCGATCTGGTGCAGCGGCACGTGGCCCGGCCCCTCGATCATCACCTGCACGCCGGCCGCGCGGGCGCGGTCGGCCAGCTCGGCCAGCACCATCAGCTCGTGCACCTGGGCGGCGTCGAAGGCGTCGGCGATGGCGCCCGGGCGCATGCCGTCGCCCAGGCTCAGCGTCACGTCGTGCTCCTGCGCGACGGCGATCACCTCGTCGAAGCGCTCGAAGAGGGGATTCTCCTGCCGGTGCGCCAGCATCCAGTGGGCGAGGATGGTGCCGCCGCGCGACACCATGCCGCACAGGCGCTCGCTGCGTTGGAGCGTCGCCACCACCTCGCGGGTCACGCCGCAATGCACCGTCACGAAGTCCACCCCCTGCCGGGCGTGGGCGCGCACGGTGGCGAGAATGCCGTCGGCCGTCATCGCGCGGATCGAGCCCTCGCCCTGCACGGCCTGGACAGCCGCGTCGTAGATCGGCACGGTGCCGACGGGCACGGCGGCGCGGTCGAGCACGGCCTGGCGGATGGCCACCAGGTCGCCGCCCGTGCTGAGGTCCATGACCATGTCGGCGCCCGCCTCCTCAGCGGCGGCCAGCTTGTCGAGCTCCTTGGCGGGGTCGGGGTAATCGGCGGAGGTGCCGATATTGGCGTTGACCTTTGTGCGCAGGCCCAGGCCCACAGGGCAGGGCACCCGGCGGTGGCGGCCGTGGTTGGCGGGCAGCGCCGCCTTGCCTTCGGCCACGAGCTGGCGGAGGCGATCGGGCTCCATCCGGTCGGCGGCGGCAGCTTGTCGCATCTCATCGGTGATCTTGCCCGCGCGGGCAAGCTGAAGCTGGGTCATAGGCGGCGCTCTCCTGATAGGTTCAACGCCGCCTATTCTACCAGATTGGCGGGCAAAGGGAAACGGCCGCCCGAACACGGGCCGGGTGCGGGCCGGGATTGCCGGCAGGGTTATTCTCTCTGGAGCCTGAAGGGCTCACATGGGATAGCCCAGGCGACGCCGTGATCTTCGCCCACATCATGTGTGCCAGCAGCCCGCGAACGCGGTCGCCCTGGGCTGCGGCTCAAACGCCCCCATTCGGGGGCTGAACCCCAGCTCCCGCAAGATGCGGGCGAAGATCAGGGCAACGCTCCGGGTTCCACGGGACTCACGGGTCCAGCCCTGAAAGGGCGAGATAGAGGCTTCCCGCCCTTTCAGGGCTACCGCAGGGGCGGTCTGGTTCCCAGGGCGTTGCCCTGGGCTATCCCATTTCGCTCCTTCGGAACTCCCGCAGCCGCCTGCGATTCCGGCCCGCATCCACACGGGCCCCTGCCGTTGCGTCAGGAGCCCAAAAGCGGTAGAATCTGTGCTGTGCCGAGCCCAAGGAAAATGGAGCGGCCGGCTGCGCATGACCGGTGGTCGAAGCGAGCCGTGTTTCGGAGGCGGCTGTGAGGCTTGTCGTCGAGCGTTCGGCCCTGGGGGGCAGCGTGCGCATCCCGGGGTCGAAGTCGCACACCATCCGCGCCGTGGTCATCGCCTCGCTGGCCGAGGGGACCTCCACCATCCGCCAGCCGCTCGAGTCGCTCGACACGCTGGCGTGCGTGAGGGTGTGCCGCGGCCTGGGAGCGGAGCTCCGGGCTGAAGCCCGCACTACGAACTGGGAGGTGACGGGCACGGGGGGGAAGCTGGCGCCCCCTGACAATGTGCTCGACGTGGGCAACTCGGGCACGACGCTTTACGTGACCCTGGGCACGGCCGCCCTCGGGCGCGGCTGGAGCGTGTTCACGGGCGACGACCAGACGCGCCGCCGCCCAGCCGGGGCGCTGCTGGACGCGCTGCGCGCCCTGGGCGCCGAAGCCTTCTCCACCCGCGGCGACGGGCGGGCGCCCATCGTCGTCCGCGGGCCGCTGCGCGGCGGGCGCGCGAGCATCGAGTGCCCCACATCGCAGTACCTCACCAGCCTGCTCATCAACTGCCCGCTGGCCGAGGGCGACTCGACGATTGACGTGCCGCTGCTGCACGAGCAGCCCTACGTGGAGATGACGCTCGCCTGGCTCGACGGGCAGGGCATCCGCTACGAGCGCGACGGCTTCCGCCAGTTCCGCCTGCCCGGCGGCCAGCGCTACCAGGCGTTCGACCGCGCCGTGCCCGCCGACTTCTCGTCGGCGACCTTCTTCCTGTGCGCTGCGGCCATCACCGGCTCCGAGGTCACGCTGCTCGGCCTCGACCGCGCCGACACCCAGGGCGACAAGGCCGTGGTGGACCACCTGGCTGCGATGGGCGCACGCGTCGAGTGGCTGCCCGACGGCCTTCGCCTCCGCGGCGGCGACCTGCGCGGCGGCGAGTTCGACCTCAACGCTACGCCCGACGCGCTGCCCGCGATGGCCGTGGCCGCCTGCTTCGCCTCGGGCGAGACCCGCCTGGTGAACGTGCCGCAGGCGCGCATCAAAGAGACCGACCGCCTGGCCGTGATGGCCCAGGAACTCTCCAAGATGGGCGCCCGCGTGACCGAACTGCCCGACGGCCTGGTGATCCAGGGCAAAGGGCTGCGCGGCGCCGTGGTGGACGGCCACGACGACCACCGCGTGGTCATGGCCCTCGCCGTCGCGGGCCTGGCTGCGTCGGGCCGCACCGAGGTGACCACGGCCGAGGCCGCCGCCGTGACGTTCCCCAACTTCGTGGACCTGATGGCCAGCCTCGGCGCCCGAATGCGCCCAAGCGAAACATGACGAGGGCCGCGTGAACCTCACCTGGGAAGAAGAGAACCGTCCGATTGACCTGCACGTGCACACGACCGCCAGCGACGGCGACGTGAGCCCGAGCGGCTGCGTGGACGCGGCGAAGCGCCTGGGCCTCGTCGCCATCGCGATCACCGACCACGACACCACGGCCGGCAACGCCGAGGCCCTGGCGCGCGGGGCCGAGGTGGGGCTCGAAGTCGTGCCCGGCGTCGAGGTGAGCGTCGAATACCCCGGGCTCACCGTGCACATTCTCGGCTATTACCCCGAGCCGGGCGCGGCTGCCCTCGACAACATCCTCGCCGGCCTGCGCGAGCACCGCGGCGAGCGCAACCCGCTGATTCTCCAGCGGCTGGCCGAGCTGGGCTGCCCGATTGACGAGGCGGAGCTGGCGGCCGAGGCGGGCGGCGGCGTGGTCGGGCGTCCCCACATGGCCGCGCTCATGGTCCGCAAGCGCTACGTGGCCAGCGTGCAGGAGGCCTTCGACCGCTACCTGGCCAAGGGCGCCGCAGCCTACGTGGACCGCGTGCGGCCCTCGCCCGAGGCGGCCATCCAGGCGATCCTGGGCGCGCGGGCCGTCCCAGTCCTCGCCCATCCCCAGGCGATGGGCGCGAGAACCGAGGAAGAGGTCGAGGCCCTTGTCGAGCGCCTGGTCGCGGCGGGCCTTCGCGGCGTGGAAGCCTATTATCACGGCTACAGCCCCGGGCAGATCTCGGCCTGCCTCACCCTGGCCCGGCGGCACCGCCTGCTCGTCACGGGCGGCACCGACTACCACGGGGCGAAAAAGCCCGACATCCAGCTCGGCCGCGGCCCGGCGGGCCTGCACATCCCGTATCGCCTGCTGGCGGAACTGAAGGCGGCGCGCGAGCGCCTGTGAACGAGAGGAGCGTGCGACGGTGGCCGTGGGCAAAGTGCTCGTGACCGGGGGCGGCGGCTATGTGGGCAGCCACACGGTGCTGGCCCTGCTCGAGGCGGGCTTCGCGCCCGTGGTGCTCGACAACTTCGAGGCGGGCCACCGCGACGCCGTCGCGCCGGGCGCCGAGACGGTGGAGGGCGACATCCGCAGCGAGGGCGACGTGGCGCGGGCGTTCGCCCGCGGCCCCTTCGAGGCCATCCTGCACTTCGCCGGCCTGGCCAATGTGCCCGACTCGTTCGCCGACCCTGCGAAATGCTACGCCGCGAACATCACGGGCGGCCTGAACCTGCTCGCCGCCGCGCGCAGGGCGGGCGTGAGGGCATTCGTCTTCTCCTCGTCGGCCGCCGTCTATGGCCCGCCGGAGACGACCCCGATCCCCGAGGACCACCCGCAGCGGCCGATCAGCCCCTATGGCTTCACGAAGGGCGCCTTCGAGCGGGTGCTCGCCGACTTCGGCGTGGCCTATGGCATCCGGTCGGTGTCGCTCCGCTACTTCAATGCCGCAGGGGCCGACCCGGCCGGCCGCGCCGGCGAGCGGCACCACCCCGAGACGCATCTCATTCCCATCGTCCTCCAGCACCTCAAGGGCAAGAGGCCGTGCATCAAGGTCTTCGGCACCGACTACCCCACGCCCGACGGAAGCTGCATCCGCGACTACATTCACGTGAGCGACCTGGCCGAGGCCCACGTCCTGGCCGTCCGAGCCCTGGCCGGGGGAGGGGAGACGACGTCGCTGAACCTGGGCGTGGGCCACGGCTACTCGGTGCGCGAGGTGATTGCCACGGCCGAACGGGTCACCGGCCTGAAGGCCACGGTGATGGAGGAGGGGCGCCGCGCCGGCGACCCGCCCGTGCTCGTGGCCGACGCCCGCCGCGCCGCCCACGTGTTGGGCTGGACCCCGAAGCGGCCGTCGCTCGAGTCCATCGTCGCCGACGCGTGGCGCTGGGAATCCCACCACTGACAGGAGGGCAACATGGCCGACGAGTTCTTCATCCATCCGACCGCGGTGGTTGACCAGCCGTGCCGGATCGGCAAGGGCACCAAGATATGGCATTTCGCCCACGTGTGCGCCCATGCCCAGATCGGCGAACGCTGCGTGCTGGGGCAAAACGTCTTCGTCGGCAGCCACGTGACCATCGGGAACAACTGCAAGATTCAGAACAACGTCGCCGTCTACGAGAAGGTGACGCTCGAGGACGACGTCTTCTGCGGCCCCTCGATGGTCTTCACCAACGTGATGAACCCGCGGAGCGCCTTCCCGCGCGACCGCGAGACCGGCTTCCTGCCCACGCGGGTGAAGCGCGGCGCCACCCTGGGCGCCAACTGCACCATCGTGTGCGGCACGACGATCGGCGAGCACGCCTTCATCGGAGCCGGCTCCGTCGTGACGAAGGACGTGCCCGCCTACGCCGTCGTCTACGGCGTGCCCGCCCGCCAGCACGGCTGGATGTGCGAATGCGGCGAACGGCTGGAGTTCGTCAACGGCCGCGCCCGTTGCGACAAACAGGGCACGGAGTACGCCCTCGAGAATGGTGTCGTGAAGCGCCTGGAGAGGGGATGACGGGATGATTGGATGGCTGGATGGGCGAGAGAACCCTGTTTCCTCTGGCCTTCATCCGCCCATCCATTCATCCCCCGTGTTGGCTGCCAGCAGCCAGTGAAGCGAAAGGAAACGAGATGAAGGTACCCTTGCTCGACCTCAAAGCCCAGTATGCCACGATCCGCGACCGGGTGCGGCCCGTGGTGGACGCGGTGATGGACAGCCAGTACTTCATCCTCGGCCCGGAGGTCGAGGCGTTCGAGAAGGAACTGGCCGCCTACGTGGGCGCGAAGCACGCCGTCGGCTGCGCCTCGGGCACCGATGCCATCCTGCTCGCCCTCATGGCCCTCGGCGTGGGGCCGGGCGACGAGGTGGTGACTACGCCCTTCACCTTCTTCGCCACGGCCGGCTGCGTGTCGCGCGTGGGCGCCACGCCCGTGTTCGTGGACATCGAGCCGGACACGTTCAACATCAACCCCGCCCTGGTCAGGAAGGCCATCACGCGGCGGACCAAGGCGATCCTGCCCGTGCACCTGTTCGGCCAGTGCGCCGACATGGACCCGATCCTCGACGCCGCGGGCGACATCCCGGTGATCGAGGATGCCGCGCAATCGCTCAGCGCCGAATACAAGGGCCGAAGGTCGGGCGTCCTGGGCCGCGTGGCCTGCTTCAGCTTCTTCCCCAGCAAGAACCTCGGCGGCTTCGGCGACGGCGGGGCCGTGACGACCAACGATTCGGACCTGGCCGCTCGCATCGCCACGCTGCGCGTCCACGGCGGCAAGCAGCGCTACTACCACGACGAAGTGGGCATCAACAGCCGCCTCGACGCCCTCCAGGCCGCCGTGCTCCGCGTCAAGCTCCCCTATCTGGACGCCTGGAGCGACCAGCGGGCCGCCAACGCACGCCGCTACGACGAGATGCTCGCGGGGGCAAAGGTGGTGACCCCCGCGGCGAAGGCCTATGGGCGGCACGTGTTCAACCAGTACACCCTTCGCGCAGCCGACCGCGACGGGCTTCAGAAGCACCTCAACGCGCGCGAGATCGGCAACGCCATCTACTACCCCGTGCCGCTGCATCTTCAGAAGTGCTACGCCGGCCTCGGCTACGCGGCGGGCAGCTTCCCCGAGGCCGAGCGGGCGTCGCGCGAGGTGCTCTCGATCCCCGTCTACCCCGAACTCACCGATCAGATGGCCCGCCACGTGGCGGCCAGCATCCGCGAGTTCACCGGCTGAGCAGCTCTCGGCGATTCGGCGTCGTGCCTTGCGGAGTGGCCAGACCGCCTGAAGGCGGGACTCCCAACGGAGCCCCCCGGTTTGCAGTCCCGCCTTCAGGCGGCGGGTCATGCGGAACACACCCATTCGCTGAGAGCTGGCTCATCAGGGCTCAGCGATCCCGACGTGGCCGCCGTTGGGGAGCGCGGGGCGGGTCTTGCGTCGCCAGCGACTGCACCCCATAACCATCTATGCCCCAATGCCTTACACTCTCCGGCCGCTCTTCCTCACATACCTGCTCATCCCGAAGGTGAGCGAGAATGGCCGGAGCCGCGAGAATCGCCCATTCTCGCCCATCTGCCCATGCTGTATCACTCTCCTCCTCACAGGGTTGATACAGCATGGGCGGGCGGCGCCCGCCGGCCGCTCCGCAGAGCCCTCCAGTGGAACCGCCAGGTCCGCCAGGAGCAGGCGCGCCTACGCCCTGTCCCAGGCCAGTCGGGGCAGGATCGCCAAACCCTGCGAAACCTCAACGCTATCGAGACCAGCCGTGGTCCCGGACCGCCTTGGCAAGGCCGGCCGCCTCGGCCTCGAGCAGGCGCAGAGAGCCGCCGCACGCGGCCTTCTCGCCGCTCCGTGCCGCGGCCTCCAGCGCGCGGGCCGCCGCCTGCACCCGCAGGGCCTGGAGCATGCCCGCCGAGCCCTTCAGCGTGTGAGCCAACTGGCGGAGCTTCTCGAAGTCCTCCCCCTCGAAAGCGGCCCGGATCGCCTCGAGGCGGCCCGGCAATTCGCCCAGGAAGAGCCCCAGCAGCTCGTGCAGCAGGTCCACCTTGCCGCCCAGCGACCTGGCCGCCCGCGCGAAGTCCAGGGCAGGCACCTCTCCGCCCGCGGGCGCAGACGCCGCGTCCTGCGCCAGCCCCTTCGAGGGCGCCTCTGGCGCGGGACCAGGGCGCTGCCCATCGCGCGCGCTCCCGTGGGTTGGGTCCATTCCTGTTCCTTCGGCATCCGCCGGCCCCGACAGCGGGCCGCAGCGGCACACGGCCCTGCCACAGTATAGCGCCGGAGAGCCGCCGGCGCAACGGCACGGTCCTTGGCCGCCCGCGCGGCCCGCGAGCGACAGGGGTGGACAGATGCGCCCATCCCGCATATACTACTCAGCGCCCCGGGGTTCCCAACTGGATTGCCGATTGCTGCTACCCGACTCGGAAGGAAGCGATGGCGTTGCGGCCAGGCGGAAGAGGACGGCGGCTCCTGGCAGCGGCATGGGCGCTGGCGTTGGCGCACCCGCTGTCGAGCGGCGGCGTCGCTCCCGCCGCGTCGCGCTGCCCGCCCATCGCTTTCCTCAAGCGCAACGGCCATGGCCTGCGCGGCACCAACGCCACGATGCACTCGCACATGACCGGCGTCGGCTCCGCCATCTGCACGTACGACCCCAGCAAGCCCGACGAGCCGCCGAAGACGATCTTCGAGGACAAGACCGGCTTCATCATGGACATGAGTCCGTCCTACGACGGCACGAAGCTCGTCTTCACCTACAAGCGCAATGTGCCGAAGCGCGAAGACTCGCATCACGTGTGGGAGATCAACGCCGATGGCACGGGCCTGCGGCAGATCACGACCGGCCGCTATCACGACTTCAACCCCGTCTACCTGCCCGACGGCCGCATCTGCTTCGCCTCCACCCGAGTCGAGTCCTATTCGCTGTGCCAGGACTACCTGGCGTGCGCCCTCTACACCGTGAACCCCGACGGCAGCGACATTCGCCGCCTCGAGTACAGCACCCTGTGCGATGTCACGCCCTCGGTGATGGACGATGGCTCGATCCTCTACTCGCGCTGGGAGTACCAGGACAAGAACATCTTCACCCACGAAATGCTCTGGACCATCAACCCCGACGGCACGCGGGTGCAACTCTTCTACGGCAACACGCTCACGGTGCCCAACTCGATGTACGGGGCGAAGCAGGTGCCCGGCACCCGCAAGGTGGTGTTCGTCATGGCCGCCCACCATCATCCGCCGCTGGGCGCCATTGGACTCATTGACCGCACGCTCGGGCACGAAAACGTCGAGGCCCTCGTGAACCTCACGCCTGAGGTGCCCTACAGGCCCGCCGTGGGCAAGCACTGGCGCGACACCAACTGGGGGCCGGGCGACGTGCTCTATCCCTGGTCGTTCACCGACCCCTATCCCATTGCCGAGGACCTGTTCCTCGTGTCGTATGGCGGCCCGCTCCAGGGCGGCCCGCAGCGCTACCGCCTGTACCTGCTTGACGACAAGGGCAACAAGGCGCCGCTCTACGACGACGGGGAGCTGTCGTGCTTCTGCCCCGTGCCGCTGCGGCCGCGGCAGCGGCCCCACCAGTTCGTCGGCGCGCCCCCGGCCGACCCGAAGGGCGAGGGGCGCTTCTTCTGCTTCGACGTCTATCAGGGCCTCCTCGACAAGGGCGTGACACGCGGCATGGTCAAGGAACTGCGCGTCATGTCGCAACTCCCCAAGAAATACAACACCGAGGGCCCCCGCTACTCCGACCACTATCCCGCCATTGGCGAGGGCACTTACTACGTCAAGCACAACTACGGCACCGTGCCTGTGGCCGACGACGGCTCGGTCTACTTCACCGCGCCCGCGGGTGTCGAACTCTACTTCCAGGCCCTCGACGCCAACGGCAAAGAGGTGCGCCGCATGGGCACGGTCACGCAACTGGTCAATGGCGAATCGCAGAACTGCATCGGCTGCCACGAATCGCGCTCCCACGCCCCCTCGCCGCAGCTTCAGTCGTGGAAGCGGCTGGCCAAGCCGCCCGACCGCATCACGCCGCCGCCCTGGGGCGAGGGGCCGGTGGACTTCGTCAGACAGGTGCAGCCCGTGCTCGACAAGTACTGCGTCAAGTGCCACAGCGGCCCGAAGCCCGACGCCGGCATTGACCTCTCGGGCGACAAGACGCGCCTGTTCAACATGGCCTTCGAGACGCTGGTCTTTACCCCTGGGCTCGTCGAGCGCTACCACATCAACCCGGGCCCCACGGGCAACTTCCCGCCGCTCGCCACCGGCTCGTGGGTGAGCCGCCTCACCAAGCTGCTCGAGACGAAGTACAAAGACGTGGACGACGAGAGCCGCCGCCGCATCTACACCTGGATTGACGCCAACGTGCCCTACTACGGCACGTGGGACATGACCCGCCCCCACAGCTTCGGCGGGCGCGACACCTGGCTCGACGAGCGCGGCAAGCCGTTGCCGTGGTTTGCCGAGTTCCAGAGGGCCTATCAGGAAGCCCTCGATGGGGAGGGGGGGGAAATCCCGGGGGCTCGCCAGGGGCGGGTCGCCAACGTCAAGCACACCGACATCAACCTCACCCACCCCGAGTGGAGCCGCGTGCTCGTGAAGAATCTGGCCAAGAGCGTCGGTGGCCTCGCCGACGACGCCAGGGCCGTCTTCAAGTCCAAGGATGACCCCCGCTACCAGGCCATCCTCAAGGCCATCGAGGGCGGCAAGGCGGCGCTCCTCGCCAAGCCGCGCATGGACATGCCCGGCGCCGTGCCCGTGCCCCAGCAGCGGGACTTTGGGAGGACGTTTTGAGGGCCGTTCGGCGGGGGCGCACGAATGGGACCGGTGGGATGTGTGGGACAGGTGGGACTCCTGACACCGGCGCGTCCCAGGCGTCTCACCGGTCCCACAAGTCCCACCGGTCTTTCGTGGATCACCCATTGGTCTCAATGAGGATGGCCTCCATGATCGGGTGCTACATTGCGATGGGGCTCTGCCTTGCGGCGGTTGCTCGAGGTGCTGAAGACCTAGTGTGGGACACGGCGAAGCTGTTTCAGCCGCCGAAGGCGGTCCCCGCCGAGGGCTTTGAGGCCGAGGGGATGCGGGCGCTCTTCTACGAGGGGCTGCCGTACCGCGGCAAGCCCACGCGCGTGTTCGCCTGGCTCGGCATCCCCAAGGCCGAGCCGGGCAGGAAGCTGCCCGGAATGGTCCTCGTCCACGGCGGCGGCGGCACGGCCTTCGCCAACTGGGTGAAGCTGTGGAACGACCGCGGCTATGCGGTCATCGCGATGGACACCTGCGGCTGCGTGCCCAGAGGCTCCTACGGCAACTGGCAGCGCGACGAGCAGGGCGGCCCGCCCGGCTGGGGCGGCTGGAACCAGATCAACGAGGCGCGCGAGGACCAGTGGACCTATCACGCCGTGGCCCAAGCCATCCTCGGCCACTCGCTGCTCGCCGCTCAGCCCGAGGTGGACGCCGATCGCATTGGCCTTACGGGCATCTCGTGGGGCGGCTACCTCGCCTGCATCATCGCGGGCGTGGACAGCCGCCTCAAGTGCGTCGTGCCCGTCTACGGCTGCGGCTACACCAGCGAGCACGGCTTTGCGGGCAGCGTGGCCGCCCTGGGCAAGGAGGGCGCCGAACGCTGGATGCGCTGGTGGGACCCGTCGGTCTACTTGCCCGCTGCGAAGATGCCGATGGCCTGGGTGACGGGCACGAACGACTTCGCCTACACGATGAACGCGCTCCAGAAGTCGTATCGGCTGCCCAAGGGGCCGAGGACGCTGTGCGTCCGCATCCGCATGCCCCACGGCCACGGCCCGGCGGGCGAGGCGCCCAAGGAGATTCACGCCTTCGCCGACAGCATCCTCAAAGGCGGCGACCCGCTGCCGCGCATCGCAGGCCAGGGCCGCGATGACGACCGGGTGTGGGTGGCCTTTGAGAGCCAGCGCCCGATCGCCAAGGCCGAGTTGTGCTTCACCCGCGACGTGGGCAAGTGGCAGGACCGCAAGTGGGAGGCGGTTCCCGCCCAACTCGCTCCCGGCAAGGCCACGGCGGCACTTCCCGACGGCGTGACTGTCTACTACATCAACCTGTTCGACGACCGCGACTGCGTCGTGAGCACCGAGCAGGTCGAAACGCCCCATTCCGCCCCGGGACGCTGACCAGCAATCGGCCCGCCCACGTGTGCTGCGGGAGGGCCTTGCATAGTTGTTCAAGTATGCAAGGCTCCCCGGCGCACACCGTGTCAGGGCGGAATGGCGTGAAGATGAAGCAACGCCGCCTGAAGGCGGGACCCCCAACGAGTTGATAACCTGCTGCGAGTCCCGCTTTTGGGCGGTCTTCGCCTTTGGCGGGCGAGTGACCAGTTGCCTTATCCTCGCGCCATTCATGTCAGGGAGCGTCTGTTGCAATCCCGGCGATGACTTGCTAGCCTAGCGCCAGCAGGGGAGCCACCATGTTTCGGGGGGCCGGCGATGGCGTTGCAAGTGAACCGCCGCTCGTTCCTTTCCTCCAGCGTCGGCGGGGCGGCGGGGCTGGTGGTGCTGCGCGATGCCCGCTCGGCGCGCGGCGCCGAGGCAAACTCGAAACTCCGCACCGCGCACGTGGGCGTGGGCGGGCGCGGCCGCGAGCTGCTGCTCACGATGTCGCGGATGGAGACCCCGGCCGCCTTCGCCGACGTCAACGAGTCCAAGGCGGCCGAGATGTTCAAGCAGTTTCCCGATGTGCCGCGGTTCCAGGACTTCCGCCAGATGCTCGACGAGAAGGGGAAGGAGATAGACGCCGTGGTGGTCGCCACGCCCGACCACACGCACGCCGTGGCGTCGGCCTGCGCGATCCGCGCGGGGAAGCCCGTCTACACCGAGAAACCGCTCACGCGGCTCGTGTTCGAGTCGCGCGCATTGCGCGAGCTGGCCCGCAAGCACAAGGTAGCCACCTCGATGGGCAACCAGGGCACGGCCAGCGGCCAGTTCCGCCGCGGCATCGAACTCGTCCGCAACGGCACGCTCGGCGATATCCAGGAGGCCCACGTGTGGAACTGCGGCGGAGGGGCCAACCACCCCGAGCCGCCCAAGGAGGAGGCGAAAGCGCCGCCCTATCTGAACTGGGACCTCTGGCTCGGCCCCTGCGCCGCCCGCCCGTTCCATCCCCGATGGCTCTGGTGGGGAAGCTGGCGCGACTTCGGCACCAACCAGCTCGGCAACTGGGGCTCGCACAGCGCCAACCTCGCTTTCATGGCCATGAGAGTCCACGACCTCTGGCTCGCCGAACCCCCGAAGCAGCCCCACCCGCTCCTGCGCATCGAGGCCAAGGTGTCGAACCTCAACCGCCTGTCGTTCCCCAAGTGGGAGATGGTGCGCTACGAGGTGCCGGCCCGCGGCGACCTGCCGCCCGTTGTCATCACCTGGCACAACGGCCGCGACATCGGCACCCGCGACACGCTCGAGAAGCTTGCGGGCATCGAGCTCGACTGGGGCGACAAGGGCGACAAGAAGTGGAAGCACCACGGAGGGACCGTCATCGTCGGCTCCAAGGGCCGCCTGCGTGCTACCGAGCACAACACCACCATCGCCCTCGTGCCCGACGAGGCGTTCAAGGACGTGAAGACGGACAGTCCCGAGACCCTCGATGCCTCGGCCGGCCACGAGCGCGACTGGCTCAACGCCGTCCGCGGCGGCAAGCCGGCGTGGGCCAACTTCGACTACGCCAGCGCCCTCAACGAGTTCCTCCAGCTCGGCAACGTGGCCACGCAATTCGAGGGCACGCTCGAGTACGACCCCGTGGAGATGAAGATCGTGAACCACGCCGAGGCCGACAAGGCGCTTCGCTGCGAGTACCGCGAGGGGTGGAGCCTGTAGGAGCCGGCCCGGGAGTCCCCGTCGGCCTTGTTCCGCGCGTCCGCGGGGGCGCCGCGCTTGCGCCGCAAGGCGCTCGGCGGCATGATGAACGCAGAAGGAGAATCGCACCGTGAGCGCCATCGCGACCGCACTGCCCATGGAGCGCATCGCGGCCTTCTGCCGCAAGTGGAAGATCACCGAGCTGGCCCTCTTCGGCTCGGCCGCGCGCGATGACTTCGGGCCCGACAGCGATCTCGATCTCCTCGCCACGTTCGCCCCGGATGCTCACTGGACCCTCTTCGATCACTTCCACATGGAAAACGAACTGATCGAGATCCTCGGCAGGGAAGTGGACCTCGTGGATCGCGAGGCGGTGGAGGGGAGCCGCAACTGGCTTCGCCGCACAGAGATCCTGAGCACGGCGAGAACGATCTATGCCGCATGACCTGCCCCTTCTGCTCGATCTGGCCCAGGCGTGCCGAGACATCCTGGAGTTTGCGCAGGAAATGGACTACCCTGCGTTCGTGCGCGACCGGAGAACGCAGTCCGCGGTCATCCACCAGTTCCTCGTCATCGGCGAAGCGGCCAAGCAGCTCTCCGACGGGTTCAAGGCTACTCACCCCGAGATGCCGTGGAACGACATGGCTCGGATGCGTGATAAGCTGATCCACCACTACCGAGAGGTCAAGCTGCGTGTCATCTGGGACGCCATCCAGGGCGATATCCCCAGGCTCCTGGCTTCTCCCAACCCGCTGGTGCCTGGTGCGGATGCCCCTCGGTGACCCACGCCCTTCCGAACGTTCCCATACGTTCGGGACGGGAAGGACAAGACACCTGGTACGAAGCGAATGCCGATGACCCTCCCGAAGGTATGGGACCTCTGGGAGGGGAGAGGCAGGAATCAGGAGGACGAACATGGGCGGTACGGTGAATCGTCGTGGGTTCCTGGGCACGGCGCTGGCGCTGGGCGGGGGCGTGCGGCTGGCGCCGCGCGGCCTGTTCGCCGCCGAGGCCGCGAAGGGCGCGCCCAACTGCGAGAAGCTCGGCTGGCGCTTCGGCATCACGGCCTACACCTTCCGCCACCTGGCCCTCGTCGAGGCCGCCGAGCAGGTGGCCGCGCTCGGCCTGCGCTACATCGAGGGCTTCACCTGGCAGAAGCTCAGCGCCAGGAAGCCCAACGTCGTGACCAACGAGACCATGTCCGCCGACGACCGCAAGGAGGCCAAGGCCCGCCTCGCCGACCTCGGCGTCCAGCTCGTCTCGTGCTACTGCCAGGCGATGGCCCAGGAGGCCGCCTGCCGCAAGCTCTTCGACTGGGCGAAGGAGATGGGGATGGAGATCCTCGTCGCCGAGCCGCCCGCCAATGCCTACGAGATGCTCGACAAGCTCCTCGGCGAATACCAGCTCAGCCTCGCCGTCCACAACCACCCCAAGCCCTCGGGCTACTGGAGCCCCGAGGTGTTCCTCAAGGCGGCCGAGGGCCGCACCAGGCGCATCGGCGTCTGCGGCGACACCGGCCACTGGGCGCGCTCGGGCATCAAGCCGGCCGACGCCCTCCGCCAGCTCGAAGGCCGCATCGTGTCGCTCCACATCAAGGACATTGCGAAGTTCGACGACCCCAAGTGCCCGTGCGTGACGTTCGGGGCAGGGGAGGGCGACCTGGCGGGCGTGGCCCGCGAGATTCGCCGCCAGGGCATCAAGCCGCTCATCACTATCGAGCACGAGGTCAACGCGCCCACCGTCGCCGACGTGGCGGCCTGCGTCGCCTACTTCGACAAGGTGGCGGGCGAGTAGCGACAGCCGTCCCGGTTGTCCTCTTCTTCCGCAAGCGGGGCGCTTGCGGCTGCAAAAGGAGGTGCCAATGAACCGCCGCTCGTTTCTTCGGAGGACTGCGCTGGGCGGGGCAGGGCTGATCGTCTTGCGCGACGCCGCCTCGGCGCAGGGCACCAAGGCCAACGACCGGCTCGCCCTCGCTCACATCGGCTGCGGGGGGCGCGGCCGCGAACTCCTCCTCGGCTTCTCGCGCCTGGAGAAGTCGGCCTTCCTGTGCGACGTGAACGAGAGCAAGGCCACGGAGATGTACCGCCAGTTCCCCGACCTGCCGAAGTTCCAGGACTTCCGCCAGATGCTCGACGAGAAGGGGAAGGAAATTGACGCCGTCGTCGTGGCCACGCCCGACCACACGCACGCCGTCGCCTCGGCCTACGCCATCCGCGCGGGCAAACACGTCTACACCGAGAAGCCACTCACCCGCACCGTCCACGAGTCGCGCGTCCTGCGGAAGCTGGCCAGGGAGTTCAAGGTCGCCACCTCGATGGGCAACCAGGGCACGGGCGCCGGCCCCTACCGCCGCGCACTCGAGCTCATCCGCGACGGCGTCCTCGGCACCATCCAGGAGGTTCACACCTGGAACGACCAAGGCAGCTCCGACCACTCCGAGGCGCCCAAGGACGAGGCCAAGGTGCCGCCCTACCTGAACTGGGACCTCTGGCTCGGCCCCGCCGCGTTCCGCCCCTTCCATCCCCGGTGGCTCTTCTGGGGGCACTGGCGCGACTTCGGCACCGCCAACCTCGGCAACTGGGCCTCGCACACCCAGAACCTCGCCTTCCGCGCGCTCCAGGTGGACACCCTGTGGTTTGCCGAGCCTGCGGCGAAGCCCCGCATCAAGGTCGAGGCCCAGGTCAACCGCATCAACCGCCTGTCGTTCCCCAAGTGGGAACACGTCCAGTGGCACATCCCCAAACGCGGCGAACTCCCGCCCATCACCTTCCACTGGCACAACGGCAGCGCCCGCCCGAACGTCAAGGACGACCTCAGCAAGCTCCTCGGCCGCGAACTCGGCTGGGGGCCGAAGGACTGGGGCGACTGGGCCGGCCACCTCATCATCGGCACGGAGGGCAAAATCCTCGCCAGCGGCCACAACGCCACGTTTGTCATGATGCCTGCCGAGAAGTTCAAGGACGTGAAGAAGGACATGCCGGAAAAGGTCGAACGCTCGGCGGGCCACGAGCGCGACTGGCTGCTCGCCTGCCGCGGCGGCAAGCCGGCCTGGGCCAACTACGACTACGCCGGCCCGCTCACCGAGTTCAACATGCTCGGCAACATCGCCACACAGTTCGAGGGCGTGCTCGAATACGACCCGCTCGAGGGCAAGATCACCAACAACGAAGAGGCCGACAAAGCCCTCAAGATGGGCGAATACCGCAAAGGCTGGGCGCTGTGAGGAGGTTCTCGCTGCGGCGTGCACACCTGCACGCGGGACCCGCGGACCATGGCCTGCCGGCGTTCCTTGTAGGGTGTGCATACATGCACTCGGGAGCCGCGGACCATGGCCGGCGCTCGTTCCTTCGGCGTGCAAGTACCCACGCCCTACGATCGCCAGCACTCCTCATCGAAAGGGGCTGAGATGAAGGGAATCGGACCATGGGTCGCCCTGTGCGCGACCATCTGCTTCGCGGCCTCCTCCCTCGCTGGCGGCCTGGCCTACGACGAGCAGTTCGTGCCGCGGTTCAATGTGCCGCGCATGTCCAAGTCGCCGACAATTGACGGCACGATCGGCGCCGACGAGTGGCGCGAGGCGGTGAAGGTGATGGGCGTGGTCTGGACCAGCTCCCTAGCTTACCGCGACCGCCCCATCTCCTTCTGGGTCGCCTGGGACCCGCAGCACATCTACATCGCGGCCCGCTCCGACATCCTGCCCGGCCACCGCCTCTATCGCAGCAAGCGCGAGAAGTACACTGCGGGCGTGGTCTTCGACGATTCCTATGAGCTGGGCGTCTTCCTCCACGACCGCAACAAGCTGCCGGGGCAGGTCTCCAGCTTCCTCAAGTTCGTCATCAACTCGCTCGGCAGCGGCGAGTTCATGAAGCTCTATCCCTCCATCGGCCAGAACCTCTTCAACTGGCGGCCGAACATGGCCATCGCCAACAGAATTCACGAGACGGGCGGGAAGCAGTGGTGGGAGATGGAGCTTGCGGCCGACCTGGCCGACCTGGAGATGCCCGTGGAGCACAAGGCGGGCGACAAGATGGACATCCTTCTCGCCGCCCCGCTGAAGAACCCCGACTGGCAGTGGCTCGACGTGCCGTCCGCCTCGGGCCACCTCGAGCACTACGGCTTCCCCCGCACGGTCCTCACCGCCGACAAGCCTTACGTGCAAATCGAGGAGCTGAGCGGCCTGCACGACGGGCGGCTCGACCTCAAGAGCGTCATCTACAACCCCTCCGACAAGCCCGTGAGCGTCAAGGCCGCCGCGGCGGTCCTCCACGGCAAGATGGGCCGGGCGCGCGACCGCGGCCTGCCCGAGAACGCCAAGCCAGTCGTTCAGGAGGAGAAGACACTAGAGATTCCCGCGAAAGGCTCGGTCCGCTTCGACGTGGCGAAGGCATTCCCCGGCCTCGCCTATCCCAAGCCCGACGGCAAGGAGCCGGGCGAGCTGTCCTGGTACACCTACAGCGTCACCGTCGGCGACGAGCAGGTCTACACCTACCACCTGGCCTTCCAGGGCACAGACAAGAGCTACCTCGCAGCCAGGCCGCGCCCCCACATCCTTGAGTGCGAGGCCAACTGGAACCCCGTCCGCGGCCTGCTCTTCCTCAGCGCCGACACCCTCGACGCGCCGCTGCCCGCCGGCGCAAAACCCGCCGGCGCCGAGTACGAGATCACGAAGGACGCCAAGTCCGTGAAGAAGGGTCGCCTCGGCCACTTCGTCTACCACAAGTATGAAGACCTGGTCGAGCTCCCCAGCGTGCAGCCCGGCGAATATCAGGTGAAGATCAGCCTGGTGGACGCCGCCGGCAAGCCGCTGCTGACCCGCGACGACATCAAGCTGGCCAAGAAAGACGAGGCGAAGGAGTTCGCCAAGTGGTGGGGCAACAAGCTCGGCGACACCGAGAAGGTGCTCGCGCCTTTCGAGCCGCTGCGCGTGAGTGGCAACGGCCCGTTCGGCGGCGGCACCAAGATCGCCTGCACCCGCCGAGTCTACCACCTCGATTCGCTCGGCCTGCCCCGCCAGATTGAGGCGAACGGCGGCGACGTGCTAGCCGCTCCTGCCCGCATTATCGTGAAGGTCGGCGGCAAGGAATACGTCGTGCCTACAGGCCGAAAGGCGAAGATCACCAGCAGCAAGGACTGGCGGACCGAGTTCGAAGGCTCGCCTTCGAAGGCCGCTGGCCTCGTCTTCACCGCCAAAGGCTCGGTCGAGCAGGATGGCCTTGTCGAGCTTCAGCTCACTTGCGCTCCCGACGCCGGCCCAGTCGAGATCGAGGAGCTTCGCATCGAGTGGCCGCTCGACGACCGCGACGGGCTGCACATGTCCTGCGTCGGCCAGGGCAACAACTACTGCGCCCGCTCGATCGGCAAAGTGCCTGTGGCGACAACCGTCCCGGTTGTCGCGCCTTCTGCAAGCGGGACGCTTGCAGCTGCGCCGCCCGCAACCGGGACGGTTGCGGCTACAGAGGTGTGGAACACGCTGACGGGCATCGGCCTCACGGGCTCGGGCATGACCACGGGCAGCTTCACCGACAACCTCTGGCTCGGCACCGAGCGCCGCGGCCTGCTCTGGACCGCCGACTCCGACCGCGGCTGGGAGCCCGACGACAAGGTGGCGGCCCACTCCCTTGTCCGCGATGGCAAGGCCGTCATCATCCGCAACAACATCGTCGGCAGCTATCCCGGCAAGAAGCCGCTTCGCCTCGCCGAGCCGCGGACGCTTCGCTTCGGCTACAACGCCACGCCCTTCCGCCACCTCATCCCCGGCTGGCGCCTCAACCAGGTCTCCGCCGCCAACGGCTTCTCGGGCGGAAAATACAAGGTGAACTGGGACACGGGGCAGGACTTCTTCTCGATCCTCAGCCCGCCGTTCCCCGACGAGAAGCGGTGGCCCGAGTACTACGCCTACTGCAAGGCCGAGTGCGACAAGCTCTCGCTCCGCGGCCTCTACGACGGCTCGGCCCGCCTGGGCATGTGGACCAACAACCAGATCGCCCTCCGCGGCTACATGAACAAGACCGTCGAGCCGGGCGTCTACGAGTACTTCGCCGGCGACTGGGTGCCCGGCGGCGAAATCCTGTCGCCCACCTACCGCGACTACATGATGTGGCTCCAGAACCGCCAGATCCGCGAGGGCGGCTGCACGCACTTCTACTACGACATCAGCTTCACGGGCCACTTCGCCCGCGCGCTGGCCGCAGGCTTCGGCTATCGCCTGCCCGACGGCCGCATCCAGCCCGAGAGCGACGCCTCGAACCTCCGCGCGTGGTACAAGCGCGTCTGGGCGCTGATGCAGGAGACCGGGCAATACCCCGGCGGCGTCAGCGGCCACGCCACCAACTCAATCTGCCTCAAGGCACTCCCCTTCGCCGACTCCATCCTCGATTCCGAATACCCGATGCTCGACCCGATCAGCGTCTACCCCAGCGACAGGATGATCGCGGGGTCGTGCTCGCACAACTTCGGCGTGAACATCAGCCACCTGGGCTTCATGAATCCGACGTGGCCCTCGATGCACGACGCCGTGATGGGCGGCCTCCAGGGCAGCATCTTCAACCACCAGGCGTTCAAGCACTGGGGCATCAGCCGCCCCGACATCGAGTTCATCCCCTACTGGCGAAACAGCCACGTCGTCAAGGAGCTGACGCCCGGCCTCCTCCTCAGCCTCTGGAAGCGGCCCGGCTCGGCGGTCCTGGCCGTGTGCAACTACGGCCCTGACGAGGCCGGCAAGGAGCAGACGCGGCCCTTCCGCACCCGGCTCGACCTCAAAGCGCTCGGCGTGCCCGCCGGCCTCTCAGGGGAGCGACTGCGGGTTCGCCAGCTCTTCAACAACCCCGCCCAGTACCGCTACCTCGGCCACCTCAAGTGGTACGAGGAACTGCCCGGCGACCCCGAGGACGCGAAGAAGCACGAACACGCCCGCCAGAAGATCGTCCCGCCCCTTGCCCCCAAGCTCGACCCCGCCACCGGCGTCCTTGATGGCTTCAGCGTCTTCTACCACGACGTCCGCTACCTCGTCCTCCACTGGGAGGACCAGCCGATCAACGATGCAGCGTGGAAGGACCTGTTCCCGGCTTCGGCTGTGGGCGGCGTGTCCCCACGCCGCGAGGTCCTCGACTGGGGCATCAACACGGCGAGGCCGCTGGCCGGCTTCGAGGCCAAGGGGGCGCTGGCCTGGCAGCGGCCCGGAAGCGTCCTGTTCCACGTGGCCAATGCGAGCGGCGACGAGAAGAAGCCGACGCTTGTGAAGCTCGACCTCGACTTGGCCCGCCTCGGTGTCAAGGTCGAGAAGCTCTGGCGCGAGTTCACCGGCATCGTGCCCCTCGACGGCCTGCCCGCCGACAACATCACCGACGAGCCGAAGGAGAACGACCACCGCCTCGGCCGCGGCTATGCCCTGTTCAACGGCTGGACGGGCACCGTGTGGCTTCAGCTCAAGAAAGGCGAATCCCGCACCTTCACCATTGACCGCTACTGAGAGGGCATTGCCGTGAGGCGACGCAACGAGATTGCCGCGTTGTGCATGGCACTAGCCACCGCGTGGGTGTGGGCCGCAGAGCCGCAGGCCCAGGATGTGCTCCGCGAGAGCGGCATCGAGGCCGGCCTCGCCGTCCACGCCGGCTGCACCGACGGCTCGTTCGTCACAGGGCTCGCCGCCACGGGCGGGTTCGTCGTGCACGGCCTCGCCCTCGACCCCGCGGCGGCTGCCGCGGCACGGGCCGCCGCGCGCCAGGCGGGCGCCGAGGGGCTGGTCGCCGTGGACCGCTGGGACGGCGGCCCGATGCCCTATGCGAGCGATCTGGTCAATCTCCTGGTGGCGGACTGCGATGCCCTTGGCGTCGGCGCGTGGCGCCAGGAGGAAGCCCTCCGCGTTCTGGCGCCCAACGGCGTGGCGCTGGTGCGGCTGGGGGGCCGCTGGGCCAAGACGGTGAAGCCGTGGCCCCAAGGGGCCGACGACTGGACCCACTGGTGCTACGGGCCGGAGGCGAACGCGGTCTCGCACGACAAGCTGGTGAAGCCAGCTACGTCGCTCAAGTGGATCGTGTCGCAACTGCTCTACGACGTGCGGGTGGCGGGCGGGCGGCTCTTCTCGCCCCTCGAGCTGACAAGGGACGAACGCAGGAGGCGTCAGCCCGCCGAGCTGCGCTGCCGCGACGCCTTCAACGGCCTGCTCCTCTGGAGCGCGCCGACCGGGCGGCCACATCACCCCTGGCCCGCCGAGTTCGTGGGCACCCGCGACCTCGTGTTCCACTTCCCCGACGTGGGCACCGGCTTCGCCGCCGCCGCCGATGCGCGGACCGGCAAGACCGTCCGCACCTTCGACCAGGGGCTGAAGCGCAACCGCGAGCCGAAGGGCGCCGACAGCAATGCCCTTCTCTTCGCCTGCGGCAAGACGCTCATCCAGGCACACGAGAACCGCGTGGTCGCCCTCGACATCGCCACCGGCGCGCGCCGCTGGGAGTTCACGACGCAGAAGGGCATCGGCAACGCCTGCGCCGCCGCCGACGGCTCCCGCGTCTTCGTCCAGGAGACCGACAACCCCGTCCGCAACTACGCCCGCTGGTGCAAGCACAACACCGCCGCGATCACCTGCATCGCCGAGGGCAGGCAGCTCTGGCGCAACGACGCCCTCGCCGGCGAGGAGACCAGCGACCTTGTGCTCTCGGACGATGCCCTCGTGGTCTTCGACCCCGTGACCAACCTCGGCGACGACGGCGACCACGAACTCTGGGTCCTCAACCCCGCCGACGGCGCCGTCCGCTGGCACTCGCCCAAGCGCAAGGCCGACTACAACGTCATGCTCGCCTCCGCCGTCGTCCGCGACCGGCAGATTCTCATCTGGGGGCCGTTCAACAACCTCCTCGCCTACGACTACGCCACGGGCGAGGAGTTCTGGTGGCTCCTGCCCTACAACCAGCGCTGCGTCCGCCTCTCCGCCACCGACGACTGGCTGATCTACGGCCTGACGACCTGGGTGGACCGCGATCTCAACGTGACCCAGTACGCCTACGGCCGCAGCGACTGCTCGTTCCCCGCCTTCCCCGCCCACGGCCACGTCTACTTCGGCTCCAACGTCACCTGCACCTGCATCAACCCCGTGCGCGGCCTCATCGCGGTCAGCCCCGAGCCCCCGCGGCCCGAGGTCCCCGACGAGCGGCGCCTCGACGCCCACGGCGCGCCGCCCGAGCCGCCCGATGTGCCCGGGAGCGGCGAGCGGACGCGGGGCGCGGAGGCCCCGCCCACAAACACCCCCATCGCCGCGCGCGAGTGGCAGCCCAATCCCTTCGTCTTCTACTTCCCCGAGGGCCGCACCCCGCCCGTCGAGGCCGACGGCATCGCACTCGTCGCCGACGTGCACCGCCACCGCCTCGCCGCCACGAGGGACGGCCAGCCGCTCTGGAGCTTCACCGCCCCCGCCCGCATCCGCGTCGCCCCGGCCGTGGCCGACGGGCGTGTCTACGTCGGCTGCACCGATGGCCGCCTCTACTGCCTCGACCTGGCCACCGGCGCCGAGCGCTGGCGCTTCCTCGCCGCCCCCGCCGAACGCCTCATCGTGATGGACGGCCAGCTCGAAAGCACCTGGCCCGTCTACGGCGTCGCCGTCCACGACGGCCGCCTGTGGGTCGCCGCAGGCCGCCACGCCGAGCTCGACGGCGGCATCCGCATCTGGGCGCTCGACGCCGCCAGCGGCAAGCCGCTCTTCCGCACCACCCTGGGCGCCACCCCCCTCAAGGTGCCGAAGGGCGCGAAAGTGCGCTACGCCCCCCAATTCGTCCGCGAGGCCGCCAACCGCCTCCCCCTCAACGGCGGCATGCGCGTGGCCGACGGCAAGCCGTGCTTCGTCTCGCGCATCCTCGTCAAGGAAGGCAGCCGCCCCACAACCACCGGCTACAACCGCCTCGTCAAGGACGGCGGCGGCCCCAGCGAAGACCTCATCCCCATTGATGAAGCCTGGAATGGAAAGGTCGTGGACTGCTACCCCCTCATGGCCCCACCACCGAAGAAAAGGTAGAGGCTCGTAGTGCGGCCTTCAGGCCGAATCCCGGACTGGCGACTCGGCGGCGAAGATACGGGCTGAAGCCCGCACTGCGAGCACAAAGGAGACCCGATGGCTGCGAAACACCGACCTTCACTGGCGCCCGCATATCTCCGCTGCGAGTACCGGCTTGACCCGATGGGCATCGGCGAAACCCAGCCCCGGCTGAGCTGGCTCCTCGAATCGAAGCAACGTGGCCAGCGGCAGACCGCCTACCGCATCCTCGTCGCCAGCAGCCCGCAGCTTCTCCGCCGCAACCACGGCGACCTGTGGGACAGCGGCCAGGTGGCCAGCGACGACACAACGGCCATCGTCTACTCCGGCAAGCCCCTCGCCTCCGGCCTCCGCTGCCACTGGAAGGTGAAGGTGTGGGACAAGGACGGCACGCCCTCGCCGTGGAGCCGTCCCGCCCTCTGGTCAATGGGCCTCCTCGAGCAAGCCGACTGGCGGGCCGACTGGATCGGCTACGACGCGCCCCGCGCCCTTCCCGACGGCCAGACCGGCCCGCGCCAATCCGAGCCCGCCAACCTCATCCTCCCGCCCCCCGTCCACCTCCGCACGGCGTTCCAGGTGACGAAGAAGGTGAAGCAGGCCACGCTCTATGCTACCGCCTTCGGCTGGTTCGACGCCCACCTCAACGGCAGGCGCGTCAACCACACCTGCTTCGACCCCGGCTGGACCGACTACACGAAGCGCGTCTACGCCCGCGCCTACGACGTGACGAAGCTCCTGCGCCAGGGCCAGAACGCCCTCGGCGCTATTCTGGCCGACGGCTGGTTCAGCGGCCACATCGGCTGGCAGCGCTTCCGCGACAACTACGGCCGACGGCCCCGCTTCCGCGCCCAGCTCCACATCGAATACGCCGACGGCACCTCGGACGCCGTCGCCACCAGCCCCGCGTGGCGGGCCGCCACAGGCCCCACCCTCGAAGCCGACATCCTGATGGGCGAGACCCACGACGCACGCAAGGCGATGCCCAACTGGGCCAAGCCCGGCTTCGACGACTCAAGCTGGGCCGCCGTGGACACGGGGGCCGAGCTCTCGCCCCTCGTCCAGCCACATCCCGGCCCCCCCGTCATCGCCATCGAAGAGTTCAGGGCCGAGCGCATCGCCCAGCCGACGCCCGGCGCCTGGGTGCTCGACATGGGCCGCAACTTCGCCGGCGTCCCACGCCTCACGGTCAAAGGCAGGCCCGGCCAGAAGATCACCCTCCGCTTCGCCGAACGCCTCAACCCCGACGGCACCCTCTACACCACCAACCTCCGCACCGCCCGCGCGACCGACACCTACATCTGCCGCGGGCGCGGCGTCGAGGTCTGGCAGCCCCGCTTCACCTTCCACGGCTTCCAGTTCATCGAAGTCACGGGGCTGGAGCGAAAGCCCACGAAGGACACCGTGATCGGCGTCGCCCTCAGCAGCGACACGCCCGTCGCCGGCTCCTTCCTCTGCTCCGACCCGATGCTCAACCAGCTCCACACCAACATCTACTGGACCCAGCGGGCGAACTTCATCGAGGTGCCCACCGACTGCCCGCAGCGCGACGAGCGCCTGGGCTGGATGGGCGACGCCCAGGTCTACATCCGCGCCGCCGCCCTCAACGCCGACGTGCAGGCGTTCTTCACCAAGTGGCTCATTGACCTCGACGACGCGCAGCGCGCCGACGGCCAGTTCCCGATGGTCGCCCCCCTCAAGGTCGCGGGCGACGACGGCGGCCCCGCCTGGGCCGACGCCGGCGTCATCTGCCCCTGGACCCTCTACGAGGTCTACGGCGACCGCCGCATCCTCGAACGCCACTACGACGCGATGGCCCGCTTCGTCGAGTTCTCCCGTGCCCGCTGCACGCCCGACCTCTTGCCCCCCGAGAAGTTCCACTGCTTCGGCGACTGGTTGAGCATCAACGCCGACACGCCGAAGGACGTCATCCTCACCGCCTACTTCGCCCACAGCACCGACCTGTTGGCCCGCGCGGCCGAGGCCCTCGGCCGGGCCGACGATGCGGCGAAGCACCGCCACCTCTTCGAGGGAATCAAGGCTGCCTTCAACAAGGCGTTCGTCGCGCCCGACGGGCGGATCAAGGGCGACACCCAGTGCGCCTACGTCCTCGCCATCGCCTACGGCCTGCTCGACCCCAACGTGGAGAAACTCGCGGCGAAGCACCTGGTCGCCGACATCAAGGCCCGCGGCTGGCGCCTCTCGACCGGCTTCGTCGGCACCAAAGACCTGATGCTCGCCCTGGCGAAGATCGGCCGCAACGACGTGGCCTATCGCCTCATCCAGAGCGACAAGTTCCCCGGCTGGGGCTTCTCCATCAAGCACGGCGCCACCAGCATCTGGGAGCGGTGGGACGGCTGGACGCCCGAGAAGGGCTTCCAGGACCCCGGCATGAACTCCTTCGCCCACTACGCCTTCGGCGCCGTCTACCAGTGGATGGTCGAGAACATCGGCGGCATCCGCCTCGTGCGGTCCGGCCTGATCGAGGGCTTCCCGCCGTTCACCATCGAGCCGCAGCCTGGCGGCACGCTCACCGAGGCGCGCGTGGGCTATCGCAGCATTCGCGGCCCCATCGAGACCCACTGGAAGCTGGCGAGGGGCAAGCTGGTGCTCGACGTGACGATTCCGCCGAACTCCTCGGCCACGGTCGTTATCCCCTCGCGCAAGCCATCGGGCGTCACCGAAAGCGGCAAGCCCATTGCCAGGGCCGAGGGCGTGCGGCTGATTCGCACCGAGCGCACATGCGCCATCGTCGAGGTCGCCTCGGGCCGTTACCGATTCGCGGCCAGCAGGTAACCCCTGCCGCGCTCGTGGCGCACCATCCCCCCCGCACCTTGCGATGCGGGCAGGCCAGGCATGACCCGTGACGCGTGACGCGTGACCAGAGAAGAACACCTGCCGGTCTTCTCTTCTCACGCATCACGCATCACGCATCACGCATCACGGATCACGTATCACGTATCAGGCTTCGTCTTGTCAAAGAACCGGTACGGCGGCCTGTCGCTACTCGTTTGGCTATCCTTTCGCCGGCCGCCTCCGAGCCGC
>DAOOIT010000031.1:0-26463 GCA_035384565.1 Planctomycetota bacterium
CGCGTTCGCTCGCTGGCGGGGCGTTCCCGACGCCGTAGGCGTGTCCTATGGCATCTCCTGCGCCCGAGGGCCTCGACGCCAGTTCCGATGGTTGAGCCGGTCGGCCTCGCGTCGGCGGCCATCTCGACAGGCATCGCAGAGCCGCCGACGGCGAGGCAGCGCGGCGCCGCAGTCGGGACAAGGCCGCTGCGCCGTCCTGGGCATCGCATGGTGAACGAGGGACGGCACACTCGGCCTCGGATTCCTTCTGCGCCACCAAGGCCCTCCCGTCATCGCGAGGTAGGCGCGGTACGTCGCCTCATCGGCGGCGAGCGCGCTGTTGTCCGCCCACGAACACCGCGAGGGCGAGGGGGACAGCAGGCGGCATGGTCCACCCTTGAGTCGGCATCGGCCATTGGGCTTCACGTGGGGACAGCGCCGTCGCGCCCACGCGGCCAGGAGTTCAGCTTCGCTGGCGGGCGTCTCTGTCGCCGAAGGCGCCGACGGCCGAGGCGCCCTCGCGGCATCGTTCCTGGGGCACGTGGGGACGTTGGGGATGGCGCCCAGCAACGGAGCGGCTTGATCACAAGTAGTGTTCACCGGCCCGCCCTCCCCTTGCACGATGCGTTGGCGCGATGTATGATGCCCAGGAGAGTGGCCTTGTCCTTGTCGGCCAGCCGAGGCCATGCAAGCACGACCTCGACAAGCTCCTGGGCGACGGTGCCCGCGAGAAGCGCTACGGCGTTGAGGCGGCAGTTTTCGGGGCGGACCGCAGTACCCCTCGCAGTACCGCCGCCAGAGGGCTCTCGCAACTCGCGGCTTTGCAAGTCGTTAGGGAGATGGAGCAGCGGACTCATAATCCGTCGGTCGAAGGTTCGAGTCCTTCAGGGCCCACCAACGACGCGACACGCCAGAAGCCCGTGGGATGCCATATTCCCACGGGCTTTGCCTGTTCTGGGCTCTCGACCGACTCGTAGACCTCCCAAGCACAATGCGGCAGGATGCGGCGGTTCCGGTCGCATGGACCGCGCGCGGGCCGCGCGCAGAAAGGAGCCTGCGTGTCGAATCTGAGACGCTTGGATGTGCCAGGCGGGTCTCCCGTGGGAGGGCCGCCGCCGAACCTGGCCGACCTGGTGCGCGTGCTGACGCCTCACGTGAATGCGCTCTACGCGCTGCTGCCACCTGGCGTCCGCCTCGAGGTGCGGCAGAAGGCGAGTGCGATCGAGGTGCCAGGCCAGCCTCCCCTTCCTCCGCTGACGATCAGCCGGGGGGCAATCACGGTGGACATCGAGATGGCTCGCATCGGGGAGGCGCCTCCGCCGCTCCTGGACGAGCCGGCGACCTGACTGTGCGGAAGGAGACGCGACATGTGGACGCGACGACAGGTGCGCGGCTTCACGCTGGTGGAGCTGCTGGTGAGCGTGGGCCTCACGGCGCTGCTGTCGTGGGGCGTGGTGACGCTGTATTCGGCGGCCTGCCGCCTGGCGGCGACCGCGACGCTGGAGGCGGAACTGACGGCGAACGGCCGAGCCGCCTTGGACCTGATCTGCCGCGATCTGATGCAGGCGGCCGGTCCCGAGGTGGGCTACCTGTGCATCGAGGCCGAGGAGCCGTGGGCGACGGTGCGGTTCGTGGCGCCGACGCTGACCGTGGGTGCGGCGCACGTGGCCTATCAGGTGCGCGACCTGGGGCCGGGCCGCGAGCGGATGCTGTGCAGGTGCCTGAAGCGGCCGGTGACGTCGGCCGAGATCCCCGCCGACGGCGACTACAACGAGGTGTCGCCCCTGGGTGTGAACGTGGAGGAACTGACGGTGGAGCACGTGGGGCTCTCGGGCTCGCTGGAGCGCGGAGGCAACACGTGGCAGGGCGCCGCGGCGCGATATCCACGGTCGGTGCTGGTGACGGTGCGGGTGGCCGATGCCCGCCGCGGCGTGAGTCTGGTGGTGTCGTCCGGGGCAGTGCTGCTGGCCTCGGGGTTCTGACCGCCCGCGAGGGCGGAGGAGGTGGCGCCGATGGCGGCCTGGGGGCTGAGGGTTCCCAGGCGGGGTGTTGCAAGCACCCTCGTGCCATCGGCGCCGCGGGCAAGCTGCTGAGGAGAGTAGGCCAATGGCGTGCGGAAGTCAAGGAGCGGGCGTGCGGAAGTCAAGGAGCGGGCGGCCGCTGGGCGCTGGCTGAGGGACCGCGTGGTCGAGCTTGTGCGGCTGCCGGCGAGCGAGCTGCTGCGGAACCCCCGCAACTGGCGGCAGCATCCCAGGGAACAACGCGAGGCGATGGAGGGCATCTTCGCCGAGGTGGGCGTTGCCGGCGCCGCTCTGGCCCGCCGTCTCGCGGATGGCCGTATCGAGCTGATTGACGGGGAACTGCGCGCCGACGTGGCCGCCGACGAGCCGATCCCCGTGCTCATCCTGGACGTCACGGAGGCCGAGGCCCTCAAGCTGCTGGCGGTGCACGACCCCATCGGTGCGATGGCCGAGGCGAACGAGCCAGCGCTCCGCGAACTGCTCGAGGAACTCGATACCGACCAAGCCGGCCTCCGCGACCTGCTCGTCGAGCTCTCGGGCTACGAGAGCGAGTCCGACGAGGTCTTGGGCGAACTGGGGGAGTCGCCCGTGCCCGAGATGGACCTCCAGCCCTACGAGCACTACGACTACGTCCTCTTCCTCTTCCGCAACAAGCTGGACTTCGAGTCGGCCTGCGAGCAGCTCGCCCTCTCCACGGTGCAGGCGTCGGCGATGGCCGGGAAGCGCAAGATCGGGCTGGGCCGCTGCCTGGCGGGGGACCGCCTGCTCGCCCTGCTGGACGTGCAGCAGCGGAGGGGCAAGCGATGAAGCCCCTCGACCTCTCCGTCTGGATCCCGTCGAGCCACCGCACCGCCGAGGCGCGTCGAGCCATGGCTCTCCTGCCCACGGCAACGCTCGTCGTCGCCGACAGCGAGCGGGACGAGTACCTGCGTGCTGGCCACTCGGCCACGCGGCTCATCGCCCATCCCGACCTCTTCGGCCTCGCCCGCATCCGCAACTTCATCGTGCAGCGTGCGGGCACGGAGATCGTTGTGCAGGTGGACGACGATTTCCAGAGCGTGCACGCCTGGCCTGGCCGCAAGCGGCGCATCTACCGCGACCCCGACAGACTGATGGGGATCATCGAGGGCACGGCGCGGCTGGCAGCCGAGGCGGGCGCCCGGCTCTTCGGCTGGTCGAACGCGGGGAAGCCCCTGTATTTCCGCCCGCACGACCCGTTTGACTTTCGCGGCCCGGTCGGCCGAGTCCTGGGCACGGTGGGTGACGCCGTGGCGTGGGACGAACGGCTGGCCACGATGGTGGACACCGACGCCACGCTCCAGGAACTGCTCGTGAACCGCTTCGTGCTGCTCGACACGCGGTTCTACTTCCACTGCGGCGCCATCTACGGCAACCGGGGCGGGCTTCAGCGGATTCGCACGCGGGAACTGCGCGAGCGCGACCTCGCCCTCATGCGCCGGAAGTGGGGACCCTGCTTCGACGTGACGAGCAAGGCGAAGACGAAGGGGATGGGCACCAACGCGATCCGCGTGGTGCGGCGGATGTGACGTCCGCCCGGGCCTCTTCGAGGGCGAGATGCCGGCGTTGCGAGAGGCGGGCCAGGAGGCGGCGCCTCTCGGCGTCGAGGGCCACGTGGCGGGCATCAAGGCGTTCGGCCTCCTCGGCGGCCGCATCGCGTGCTGCGGCCAGGGCGATCATCTCGGCCTCGACATCCAAGATGGCCCGAACGGGCTGCGCGGTCCTGTTCATGCGGTGTCCTCCAGGCTTCGCGGAGACGTGACGGCACCCCCGAGATGATCCTAAGGCAGCGACCGCCAGGTGTCAAGCGCGCGCAGGCCCCTCCCGAGGGCGGACACGGAATGTCCACAGAAGGATGCCCGATCGCCTTCACTTACGGCGATGGCCGCATTCCCAAACGCTTTCCCTCCAAAGTCTTCAGTTCAGGGCGGGATTCTGCCGAGAAATCGGCCATATCGCCTATGCGTAAGGCACTGTCCCGGCTACACTTATATACGGGGAGAGGGACAGGAGAGACGAATGACCACGAGTGCGTTGAACGGGATGCGTCGGTTGGCCGAAGCGCGGGCGGCGGCTCGGCCACGGACCCTGTGCGGGCGATGCGCCTGGAAGCGCATCTGCGCCCGAATGGAGAAGGGCACGGATACGAGTTGCCCGTGCTACCAGAGGAAGGAGGTGACTGCGTGACATGTGAACCCCCCGCGGCCAGGGGAGACTGACCGCGAGGGGGAGCGAGAGGAGCCGTGTGGCTCCCTCGACGTGCATCATAGGGGAACGAGCGAGAGGAGTCAAGTCGTGGACACGGGACGCAAGACCTTCGAGGTGACCAAGTATCGGTGGCGCTACTGGGCCGTCCGCGAGTGCGGGCGCCTGGTGTGCGTGACGGTGTATCGGCGGGGGGCCGTCGAGGTTGCCTGCCGACTCAACGCGGCTGCCGAGGGGAGGGACTCCCAATGAGACTGAACGAACTGCAACGCGAGTGCCTGGACGCCGTGGCGGAGGGCCTGGCCGCTGCGGGTTGCGAGGTCGAGCGGCGCCCCACGGGCGTCTACGCGACGCTCGACGGCAAGGTGATGGCGGGATACCGAGCCGACCTGCGAGCCGTCTACGTGGCGACCGCCGACGCGGAGGGCGTGATCCGACACCTGCGGGGCATCCCCGACATTCGCATCGTCTGGGCCGGCCCCACACCCCCGCCGCCCCAACGCGAGCGACCGCACCGACGGCGTCGGCACCCGATCCGCCCGAAGGCCGAGGCCAAGCCCGAACCGAAGCCCGAGCCGACGCCTGAGCCTGCTCGTGTGGTCAGGGCGACGGTGAACGGGAAGCCCCTCGCACCGAGCCAGGCGCGATACCTGCTTCGCCTGAGCGGCCGCCGGTGGGATGAACACCCGAACCCGCCGACCCGCGAGGAGGCCCGCGAACTGATTGCCCTCCTGCTCGGGGCGCTCCGAGATCCCGCCAACGCCGAGGCGACCGCCCTGACCGTCGGCCGCGTGAGGGTGTGGTATCCCGACTTCGACCGCGGCGACGTGCGGCGCTGGGCCTGCGGCAAGGCCCCTGCCGGCCAGGGACGAGTCCGCACCCGACGGGCGAGCGTGCGGGCGGCCTCGACCATCGAGGCGCCCCCCGAACCCGAACCAGAAGATGACGCGACACGCGAGCGCGGCGAGGCGTGTCTCCTCGCCGCCCAGGAACGCTTGACCCAGAACCAGGAGAGCCGTGCATGAGACGATTGACCACCGTGCGAGGCTACGACCTGGCCGACGTGGCCTCGGCCCTCCAGAAGGCCATCCGACGCGCCGACGGGCGACTGGCGGGCTACTGGGCCATCGAGTTGTGGGAGAGCGGCTACGACGCCTATGCCTGGCGGCGCCTTCTCACGGTCTCGGCCGAGGACTGCTGGGGTATCATCACTCAGGAGATCGTTGCCCTTCACCACGCCTACCAGACCATCAACGCCGGCAAGGGCGAGCGGCGGGGGCGGGTGTTTCTGGCGAAGGCCGCCCTTCTCCTCGCCCAGGCCATCAAGTGCCGCGACGCGGACCACCTGACGAACCTCGTCTACGACAGGGCCGCCATTCCGACGCTGGTGCTCGAGGCGGACATTGCCGAGGCGAGGCGCACACGCGAGCCCATTCCTGACTACGCCCTCGACGTCCACACATCGGAGGGCAGACGGCGGGGCAAGACCAAGAGCGATTTCTTCCGCGACGAGTTCAACGCCCTGAAACCCCGAGAGACCGGGCTGTTCGATCACCTGGCCGACGGAAGCGAGGAGTGACCCGATGCTGGCCGACCGTTACCGACCGGAAGCGTGGACCGACGTGGCGGGGAACGAGCGGGCCGTCCGCTCCGTGGCCCGCCTCACGATGGAGGCGGCGGAGACGGGCGAGTCGCTCGTCCTTCTCCTGAGCGGGCCGCCAGGCGTGGGGAAATCCAGCCTGGCCGCCCTGGTGGCCAAGACCCTCGGGGCGCCGGCCGTGTGCATCGAGACCGTCGCCTCAGGCTGCTGCGACAAGACGCGCGTGGAGGGGATCGCCGAGGAGTTCGCCCACACGTCCCTCTACGGGAGCGGCTGGCGCGTGGCCGTCGTGGAGGAGTGCGACAAGATGAGCGACGGGGCGTTCAGCCTCTTCCTCACGCTGTTGGAGACCCTGCCCAGGAAGAGGGCCGTCGTTTTCACCAGCAACCTTCCGCCCGACCGCCTCTACCTGGGCGGCGATGAACTCCAGCGGCGACGATGGGGCGCCTTCCTCTCGCGAGCCTACGGGATCGTCTTCACCAACAAGGGCCTGGCGAGGGACGGGAACGGGCGCCCAGGACCTGCGGCCAGGCGTCTCCACTGGATCGCACAGAAGGAAGGGGCAAGGAAGTCCCTGGACTGGTGCGCCGACCTGTTGACACGCTGCGAGGGCAATCTGAGGATGGCGATCCACCAACTCAGGCTCGAAGCCTGAGCGACCAACGAATCGGGGCGGGTTCCGAGGCCAGGGACGCGCCCCGATTCTCTGGCCCGACACACGTTCAGGGAGGCCACAGGACGTGCGGCGTCGAGGGCGTTGAACCCATCCTACCTCTGCCCCATTCCCAACGCCCCACGCACGCGAGTATAGGAACCCCCCCCCCCCCCCCCCTCAGGGTCCTCTCCGGCGGGGGGAGGCGAGGCGGGACTTTTTATTTCGGGCGATTGGGGGATGTGGTGTGAATTTTGGGATTTCACGTTCACAGGCTAAGGGGCAGGGGCACATGGGGGCTGCGGCGACACGCTGGGCGGCAGGCGCACAGGGATTGGCGATTCTCGGCGTTCTGCTGCGGAGAAGAGCCTCTTTATGAATCAACCAGTCTCAGTGCTATACGGGCGAGAACCAGGCGTTCCGTGGAACGCCTGTTGACAAGCGGACTGGGCATGGTAGAATCTGCTCGGACGCGACCGGTGATGACTCGTGGCGAAGGCCCGACGGCGGAAAGCAGCCGCACCGAAGCGTCCTTGCACGGTCGCCACTCCGCTTCCCTCCCCTGCCCCTCCGCCAGCCGACCGCGATGCCCGTGTTCTGCTGGCGCTAGACACCATCGAGTTGCGCACCGCACGGGCGCTGATCGCGAAGGCCGCGTCGGGGCGCCGTCTCACCAAGCGCGAACTGGATAGCCTTCCGAGGCTGCGGGCTCTGATCGAGCGCAGGGCCGGCCGTGGCTCGGGCCAGGCGGCGTCCCCCGACGCGGCGGCCACCGTGCGCGAGGTGGCGGAGCGGTTCGGCGTAACGGTGCGCACGGTGCACAACTGGAAGGCGGAGGGGATGCCTGGTGGCGAGGAGGGGTATGACCTGGCCGCGATCCGCGCGTGGCATGACGAGCGGCACCCCAAGGCCGCGACGAGCAGGAGCGACCTTCAGACCGAGAAGGAGAAGTGGGACAAGGAGTTCCGGCGGATGCGGTTCCAGCTCGCGGAGATCGACTATCGGATGAAGACGGGCGATCTGCTGGACCGCGGCGTGGTGGAGGCGGACACGCGCGAGATCGTGAGAGCGTTCCGCGACGAGCTGTTGGGGATGGCTGCGGCGCTGGCGCCGCAGCTCGTGGGCCTGGACGCGAGGCAGATCAAGGAGGCGATTGACCTGCGGGTGCGTGACGCGCTGAACGGGCTGGTCGCCACACTGGGCGGCGAGCGCGCCGGGGAGGGGTCCACAGAATGAGAGGCAGCGCCCATCCTGGCCTCGACCGTTCCGCCGTGCTGGCGGCGCTGCGGCCTCCGAGGCGTGTGCTGCCGTCGGAGTGGGTGGGCGACAACCGCCGCCTGACACGGGACTCGTCGCCCGAGCCCGGCCCGTTCCGGCTGGACCGCACGCCGTACTGGCGGGAGCCGCTGGACAAGTTCGCGGACCCGTTCGTGCGGAAGATCACGGCGGTGACGGCGACTCAGGTGGGGAAGACGGACGGGCTGATGGCGAACACGGTGGGGTGGGCTGTGGACGTTGACCCTGCTCCTGGGGTGTACGGGATGCCCCGCGACCCCGACATCGCGTATCTGTTGCGCGAGCGCTTTCGGAAGAGCTTCGAGGTGTCGCCTGGCTTCAGGCGTCACCTCGACCCCGCCTCGTGGATCTCGCTGACCGACCAGGTGATGAGCTTCGACACGATGCCGCTGTACTTCCTGTCGGCCGCGAGTCCTGCGGCCCTGGCCTCGAAGCCTGCGCGGTATGCGTGGTTGGACGAGGTGGACAAGTGGCCGCGGTTTTCGGGGCGCGAGGCTGACCCCGTGTCGCTGATCCTGGAGCGGACGAAGAACTTCCATGACCGCAAGATCGTGCAGTGCTCGACCCCGACCCTCAAGAGCGGCTACATCTGGGTCGAGTTCGAGGCGAGCCAGAGGCACGAGTACTGGGTGCCGTGTGCACACTGCGGCCGCTACCAGCTGCTCACGTGGAACCACCTCAAGTTCTCCGAGACGGAGCGGGACCCGAAGCGGATCGAGGACGAGCGGCTGGCCTGGTGCGAGTGCGAGCACTGCCACGGGCGGATCGGCGACACGCAGAAGCCCGCGATGCTTCTGGGTGGCCGGTGGGTGCCTGAGGGGTGTGAGATCGACGCGAGCGGGAACCTGGTGGGCGAGGTGGTTCCCGCGTCGCACGTGGGGTATCACCTCTCGGCGATCTACTCGCCGTGGGTCACGTTCAGCCAGATCGTCGCGGAGTTTCTGCGGTCGAAGGACGCGCCCGAGAAGTTGATGAACTGGCGGAACTCGTGGATGGCCGAGCCGTGGGAGGAGCGGGGCGCGAGCCTGAGCGACGAGCAGCTCCTCGTGCACGTGGGCAACTACGAGCGGGGGACGGTGCCGACGGCGGTGCAGGTGCTCACGGCTGCGGTGGACGTGCATGATCCAGGGCACCCGTTCCGCGTGGTGGTGCGCGGGTGGGGGCATGCGGAGGAGAGTTTTCTGGTGGTGGAGGCCGAGGCCGAGAGCTGGCAGGCGGTCGAGGAGCTGGTGTGTGTGCGGGAGTATCCGCGGACCTCGGGCGGCGAGCGGCTGCGCGTGGTCATGGCGGGCATTGACGCCAGGTACCGCACGAACGAGGTGTACGAGTTTTGCCGGGCGTGGAGCGAGATTGTGCGGCCTGTCTTCGGCCAGCCTGGGTACCGCATGAGCGCTCCGTTCAAGCCGTCGGTGATTGACTACCATCCGCGGAAGGGGCGTGTCGTCCGCAATGGCCTGGTGATCTGGCACGTGAACACCGACTACTACAAGGACAAGCTCCTGGCGTTGATGAGCCAGCCTGTGCCGACGGACCCTGGGTATTTCTGGCTGTGCTCGGGGGTGACGGATGGGTATGCGAAGGAGATGGCCGCGGAGCACCGCGTGCCGAAGGCCGATCGACACGGCCGCACGCGCATGGTCTGGGAGGTGAAGTACCGCGGCGTGGGCAACCACGCCTGGGACGCCGAGGTGTACGACCTGGCGATCGCCGACATGGCGGGGGCTCTGAACCTGCCTCGGCAGGATGGAGCGTGGAGCGCCGACATCGCTCCGCACAGGGGGGAGGAGGGCGAGCCGTTTGTCCGCCGCGGCGGCGGCTGGTGGGACGCGACGCGGTAGAGGAGGCGATGGATGGCAGAGAGCGTGGAGAGCCCGAATGCGGTGGCGTACAGCGTGGCGTTCGAGGCCGCTCGGACGCGGTGCCCGACGTGCGGGAGCGCTCGGACGTCGGTGTACCGGACCATGCCTGCGCCGCGTGGGCGGCAGCGGTTCCGGTTTCGCTATCACTTGTGCTGGGCGTGCGGCGTGCGGTTTCGGTCGCAGGAGCCGTGCGCGCTCGAGGAGACTCATCGTGCCTAAGCTGGATCTGTGGACGCGGCGTCTTCGGCGGGTCGGGCGGCGGGTGCTCAGCCGACCTGGCGCCGTGGGGAGGAACGCCGCGTGCCCGTGCGGGTCGGGCCGGAAGCACAAGGCGTGCTGCGGGAGCGGCAGGAAAGTCGTTACTAACGGGTAGTAAGCGGGGGCTATGAAACCGTGCGCGCGGCTGGTATACGTGGGGACGTATCGCGTCTCCGTCGCTGCCAGGAGGGGGGGCGGGCGTGTAACCCGCCTGCCCCTCCGAGGGAGTTCCGATGGCCTCGACCGCTGCCGAGCACCTGGTGCTGGTGAACGCCGCGATCACGGCGATCCTCGAGGGTCGGGCCGTCGAATCGTATACCATCGGGAGCCGAAACCTTCGGAAGACGCCGCTGAGCGAGCTGTTCAAGCTGCGGAGCCAGTTGGAGGCGGAGGCGGAGCTGGACGCGGCCGAGGGCACGGGCGGCGGGTTACACACCTACCCTGATTTTTGGCCGAACGGATGAGCAAGGCCGCAGCAACGCCGAACTGGTTGGACCGTGCGATTGGCTGGATTTCGCCGCAGCGCGGCCTGGATCGCATGGCGGCGCGCTACGCGGCCGCCGCCTTCCACCGCGGGGCGGGCACCGACCGGCCTCGCAAGGGCTGGCTCACGGCGGGGGGGAGTCCCGACGAGGACATCCTGGGCGATCTGCCGGCTCTGCGGGCGCGGTCGCGGGACCTGGTGGCGAACAATCCGATCGCCCGGGCCATCGTGCATGGGATCAACCGGTACGTCGTGGGGAGCGGCCTGGTGCCGTTTCCGCAGATGGACAACGGTGTGCTGGGGATTTCGGACGCGGAGGCCGAGAAACTCCAGGACGCGGCGGAGGCGTTGTGGGACGAGTGGTGTCCTCTGGCGGACCTCGAGGGGCACGAGACGTTCTACGGGTTGACCGCTCTGGCCGACTGGGCGGAGCTGGAGAGCGGGGAGGCGCTGCTGTTGCGGCATCAGCGGCCTGACGGGGCGGGCCGCGTGAAGACGCGGTGGCAGGTGGTCGAGGCGGATCGGCTGGCGCAGCCTGACGGCGAGAAGGAGACGGGGGCCTTCCGCTCCGGCATCCGCACGGACGCCGACGGCGTGCCCGTCGAGTACCTGATCAAGAAAACGCACCCTGGCGACACGCTGGACGGCGTGGCGAAGCGGGGCGACTACGAGCGGGTGCCAGCCCGGGACGAGCAGGGCCGGCCGAACGTCGTGCACCTGTACAGCCGGCGGACGCGGCCTGGCCAGCGTCGGGGCCTGCCGCTGCTGGCCCACTGCATGACGGACCTGAAGGACATCGGCGAGTATCTGGAGGCGGAGCTGGTGGGCGCACGGGTGCAGGCGTGCCAGGCGTTGATCGTGAAGGGGCGGAAGCCTGCGACGAGCGCGAGGGGTGCGACGGGGAGCGTGGACGCGACGACGGGGAGCCGCATTCAGACCATCGAGCCTGGGCGGATCATCTACACGGACAGCGACGACGACGTGGTGCCGTTCAACCCCACGCGGCCGAGCCAGCTCATCACCCCGTTCGCGGAGCTGCTGTTGAAGCGGATCGGGGCGAGCATCGGAATCCCGTATGAGGTGCTGCTGCTGGATTTCTGGCGGCGGAGTTGGTCGAGCGCCCGTGCGGCGCTGCTGAGCGCTCGGATCGGGTGCTACCTGCCGCGGCGGAGCTGGCTGATCCGGAGCTTCTGCCAGGTGGCGTGGGAGGCGATGCTCGAGGAGGCGTTCCTGGCTGGAGAGTGGGAGCTGCCGCTCGAGCGGCAGAGCGATTTCTATAAGTTCAAGGCGGCCATCTGCCGCTGCACGTGGGTGGGGCCTGCGTTCGGCTGGGTGGACCCTGAGAAAGAGCTGAAGGCGGTCGAGCTGGGGATGAAGCTCGGGCTGGACACGTGGCAGCTCGCGGCGTCGGAACTGGGGCACCACTGGCTCGACCTCGCGTGGCAGATCAAGCGGGAGCAGCGGATTCGCAGGACGCTGGGGCTGCCGACGCCTGGGATGCAGCCTGGGATGGCCGAGGCTCAGGGGACGCCGAGCGGAGATCGGAGCGACCGCACTGACCCGCAAGAGGAGAGTCGGGATGCCGACTGATGCAGCCAACGTGGGAACACCGGCCGGCCTGGTCGAGCTGTTCGGCTCGCAAGCGTGGGCGATGGAGCCGAAGGCTCTGACGGCGTTCGTGTGCAACGTGGCGCGGCTCTACGCCGCGTCGCCGGCGGTGGAGGGGGATCGCGTCGAGCAGGCGCGCGAGGCGGCGCGGGCTCCGCGAGTGGCGGGCAGCGTGGACGGAGCGACGGCGGTAGTGCGGCTGAACGGGCCGATCCTGAAGAACGGGAACTGGGTGCTGGAGTACTTCGGCATTCAGTACGTCAGCACGGTGGCGGTGGGGCGCGTGCTGCGGGAGCTGGACGCCCGGCCCGACGTGGGGCAGATCGTGCTGTGGATTGACAGCCCCGGCGGCACTGTGGAGGGGACGCAAGAGCTGGCCGACCTGATCGCGGAGGTGCGCGAGACGACCCCTGTGCTCGCCTACATCAGCGACACGGGTGCGAGCGGGGCGTACTGGCTGGCCAGCCAGGCCAACTCCATCGAGGCGAACGATACGGCCCTGGTGGGGAGCATCGGCGTGTACAGCGTGATGACCGACTGGAGCCGGCTCTACGAGGAGGCTGGCGTGAAGGTGCACGTGATTCGGAGCACGCCGTTGAAGGGGGCGGGGTATCCTGGCGACAAGGTGAGCGACGCTCAGATCGCGGACGGGCAGCGGATTGTGGACGCGCTGGCCGCGAAGTTCATCGAGGCCGTGGCCGCCGGCCGGGGGTTGACGTTGGAGGCGGCGCAGGCCGTGGCCGTGGGGACCGTGTGGCTGGCCGCCGAGGCGCAGGAGAAGGGCCTGGTGGACGGCGTGAGCAATTGGGCAGAGTTCCTGCCGCGCGTGGTCGCCGGCGGAGCTGCCGGAACCTCAACACAGGAGGCAGGAAGCATGGCAGGCGAGCAGGACAAGAAGGCCCTCCAGCCGTACACGGCGGGAGAGCTGCAGGCGGCCTATCCCGAGCAGGTGGCCGCGCTGTGCAAGGAGGCCGCGTCCGCTGCGGTCGCGGCGGAGCGCGAGCGGTGCTCGGGCATCGTCAAGGCGCAGGTGTCGAGTTCCGACGAGCAGACGCGGCTGGCTCTGGGCGCCATCGAGAAGGGCCAGACCGTGGCGGAGGCCGACAGTGCGATGAAGGGGGCGGAGCTGGAGCGGCTGCGCAAGGGCGGGGCAAAGGCCGTGGGCGCGAGCGATGGCGACTCGCCGAGCGAGCCTGGCGGCGACAGCGAGGCCGCGTGGAAGGCCGCGTGGGGGAAGAACGCCGAGCTGCGCGCCGAGTTCGGCGGGGACGAGGTGGCGTATCTCGCGTACTGCAAGGCGAAGAAGGAGGGCAGCTTCCGCGTGAGGTGAGCCGCTGGTGCGGCTCGCGCGTGTGAGGGCAGCGAACGGAGACGACCTTCACACCACGAGGAGACCAGGGATGTTGACGACTCTCGGCATCTTGACCGCCATCGGGCTCCTGTGCATCGTGGGGCTGGCCCTCTCGGCCGACACGCCCTACGTGCAGGACGTCGGGGAGATCGGGTGGAACGAGCTGCCCGTGCTGGCCTCGACCACGATCTACGAGGGGGCGATGGTCGGCATGCAGACCAGCAGCGGGTACGCCCGCGGGCTGGTGGCGGGCGACGTATTCCGCGGGCACGCGCGTCAGAAGGCCGACAACTCGGCCGGCGCCAACGGAGCCATCAACGTGAGCGTGCTGCGGGGCCGCTACCTGTTGCGCGTCACGCTGGCGAACGTGGCGATCACCGACGTGGGCAAGACGGTGTTCGCGTCGGCCGACGACACGCTCACACTCACGCAGGCCACGGGGTCGCGCGTCGGCGTGATCCGGCGGTATGTCACCACGAACACCTGCATCGTCGAGTTCCAGACGGAGGAGGGGATCGAGAGCGACATCCCCTTCGTGATCGGGGCGAACGCCAACACGGCAGGGTCGGCCCCTGTGCTGAGTGCGACGCGGACGGCCATCGCGCGGTTGTACTCGGACGACGGGGGTGCGGCCATCGTGGGCGACGTGCGGACGCTCGTGACGCGGTTCCTGATCACGGCCGACCAGAGTGCGTCGGCGCTGAGCGGGACTTCGCACAAGGGGCAGATCGTCATCGCGGCCGACGCCAAGAGCGGGACAGACACGCACGGCGGCCAGGTGGGCACCATCGAGGGGAAAGGCACGAGCGGGCACCCCGCTGAGGCGGGGGGCTGGGTGAACGCCGGCCTGGTGGGCATCGTGGACATGCCGCAGTATTCGGACGCGGCATCGGGCAAGGTGGTGTCTGGCCTGGCGGCCGCGGGCGTGACGCTCGCGGGCCTGACGGCGGGCCGCGTGGCGGCGATCCACGTGCCGACTCCCATCGCGGGGAGCTGGGGGCAGTTCGCGAACCTGGGCAGCGGCACGGACTACGCGTGCGGCGCCAAGATCGCGTCGATCACGGGTGCCCCGACGGACGGCACGGCCGACGGCGTGCTCAAGATCAACGTGGCGGGAACGGACTACTACGTGCTGCTGTTCACGGCGGCGCACGTGACGGGCGAATGAGAGTGACCCGGCGGGGGCCGGGCGTTCCGGCCCCCGCCTCACCTTGAACGAGAGGAGCTGGCAGCGATGGACACGGCTGGGTTGGGCGACGCGATTCGGCAACAGGAGAAGCGGCTGGTGGAGGCCCAGGCGCAGGTCGAGCAGCACGCGGCGAACTTGAACGCGGCGCTGGGGGCGCGGCAGATGGCGGAGACCGTACTCTGCGATCTGCGTGCGCTGAAGGCGCGGCTGGAGCTGGAGCCCGACGTGGGGGCCGCCGACGAGTGATTGGCGGCCATCAGCAGGCAGCGGAGGAGACGCCCACACCTGCTGAGGAGAGAGACGAATGGGACTGGAACGACTCGGGGTTCGCGGGATCATCGGGCGGTACTACCGCACGCTCCAGGAGCGGACGGTGGCGGCCTGGGCGACGCTCATCTCGGTGCTCCAGCCGAGCGACCAGGAGCTGGAGACCTACGAGGCGACGGGGATGGTGCCGCCGCTGAGCGAGCGGCAGGGCGGGCTGAAGCTGGGCGGGGTCCGCGAGTTCACGTGGACCATCCACAATAGGAAGTTCCAGACGGGGGTGACGATCCCTCGGGACTGGCTGCGCCGCGACAAGACGGGGCAGATCATGCGCCGGATTGACGAGCTGGCTATCCGGGGCATTCAGCACTGGACGAAGCTCATCAGCGACCTGATCGCTGCGGGCGGTGCGACGACGATCTACGACGGCGCGTACTTCTTCGCGGCGAGCGGTGCGCCGCACTCGGCCGGGTCGTCGGGGAGCCAGATCAACGATCTCACCGCGAACGAGGTGGCGGCCCTGAACGTGGGCACGGCTGCGGCCCCGACCGCCGGCGAGATGGCGAGCGCCATCCTGAACACCATCTCGTACATGATGGGCTACAAGGACGACCAGGGCGAGCCGGTCAACGCGGACGCGACGAACTGGCTCGTGCTGTGCCCGAAGGGCGCGATCTACGCCTCGGCGCTGGAGGCGATGCAGCCGCTGCTGCTGAACCAGGCGGGCGAGGTGCTGCGGAACCAGTTCCGCGTGCAGGTGGCGGTGGACCCGCGGAGTGCCGAGACCGTGAAGTTCTACCTGTTCCGCACGGGGGACGAGGTGGCGCCGGTGATCCGTCAGGAGGAGACGGCTGCGGAGCTGGAGGTTCTGGCCGAAGGCTCCGACCGCTGGGTCGAGGATGACGAGGCCCTGTTCAAGCTCCAGGCGAGCCGGAACGTGGGCTTCGGGCAGTGGGAGTCGGCTGCCCGCTGCACGTTGAGCTGAGGATCGGGACGCGGAGAGGAGACGCGGATGGCGATGCGAGGGAAGATCGTGCTCACGAAGCCCCGCGTGCTGGGCGACAAGGCCCGGCCCGCGGGGGCATCCCTCGGCGAGGTGACGCTCGCCGACTACTTGGTGCCGTACCACCTGGGCATCGTGCGGTCGCTGCTGGCGAGCGGCGGTGCGGAGTTGCAGGTGGAGGCCGAGGCGGGCGAGCCGGCGGGCAAGCGGCCCGCCGATGCGAAGAAGTAACCGAGTATCGGCCTGCCCGGCCGATGGCGCGAAGGGCCGTGGGGAGGATGCTCCCCACGGCCGGCGCTCAGCGTGAAGGGGAGCGTATGACACGGTGCTTGTGGTTCATTCTGCCCGGGTTGACGCCGCTGGCGGCGACGGCGGCGACGGACGAGGATCCCGTGATGCGGTGGGGGGTGGGCGGGGCTCTGTGCGTGCTGCTGGCCGCGGGAGGCGCCATCGCCAAGAAGTTGCTCGAAGCCCACCTGGCCAACGTGGCGAAGATGACCGAGGTGCACGACCGCACGTCGAGGGCCGTGCTGATGCTGGCTCGGGAGTTTCGGTTCCGGCCGTGCACGAAGGACAGCGAGGTGATCCGGCAGCTGGACGAGGCGGCTGGGAAGGAGTGCCCGTGAGTTTCGCTGACGCGATGGCGGCCGACATGGATGCGGTGTTCCTGAACGCGGAGGAGTTCGGGTGCACGGGGGTGTACACCACGCGGGCGGGCGTGGCGAAGAGCATCGAGTGCGTGATGGAGCTGGGGACGGACGAGGAGCGGGACGGGGCGGACGGGCGGACGCGGGTGCGGCGTGCGACGCTGCACATCTCGTGCGGGTCGTCGGGGATTGCGGCGCCGGAGGCGGGCGACTCGTTCGTGCCTTCGGGCGGGGACGAGTGGGCGGTGGACAGCGTGCTGATGGCGGATGGTGTGGGGGCGACGCTGTCGCTGGTTCGGAGCGAGCCGCGGCGGCGGACGGGACAGGGGCGGGTCATTGAACGGAGTTGATGATGGCCCTCACGCCGACCGGGTTGATCGCGAAGCCACTCGATCTGGTGTGCGACCTGTTCGCCGCGATTCCCGCCTTCCAGCGCTGGACCGGGCACGAGAACGACGCGACGGGCGCGAAGACTCACACGCACATTGAAGACGCGGAACTGGACCCTGAGACGGGTGTGGCCGAGGTACCGCACGTGATCGTGTTGCTGGGCGACAGGATGGAGGGGGACTCTGAGCAGGGCGGTTCAGGCGCTCGGAATCACTTCGTGCACAAGTGGGAGGTCGGCCTGCAGGTGAAGGCGGCGATCTCGGCCGAGTACAAGGACGTGCCGAGGGATATGTTTCTGGAGTTTGCGAACGCGCTAGGCGCGGTGCTGGCCGGGATGGAACTCCTGGCGGGGACGGGGGGAATGCCGAACATCGTCGGGTGGCGGGCGCTGGGGCCTGCGGGCAGAGCGGACCACAGGGGCGTGGGGTCGCCGGAGGGTGATTTCATGATGCAGGAGTTCGCGCTGTCTCTGGCGGAGGCCCGATGATGATCTTCCTCGACTTCACGCAGTTCGGGCCGCCGGAGGCGAAGGCGGCGGGTGTGACGGAGGGGCTGGCCAGGGGGTTGCACGCCGCTCTGGAGCACTGGCAGGCGCGGTACAAGGACCGGCACTTCACGTTCGAGGCGTACAGCCTCTACGGCTACCAGCCGCGCACAGAGAAACACGAGTTCCGGAAGGCGAAGCGGTTCAAGCACCGGAACCCGCTGGTGTTCACGGGGCGGAGCCGCGAGGCGACGAAGGTGTTTCGGACGAAGCTGGTGGCGGGAGGCGAGCGCGGGATCAAGCGTGCGTATGGCGTGCACGAGAACCTGCCGCAGTATTTCTACATGTGGCGCGGGGGCGCCCCGCACAAGGCCGAGGAACTGTACCGCACGATCGAGCCCGAGGAGCGGGAGTTCCGGGCGATCGTCCTCGCCCACGTCGAGCAGGGGCTCGCCGGGGCGTCCAAGAGCGTCCAACGTGAAAGGGTCGCGTGATGGCAGTCTACACGGTGGGGCCGTTGTACCTGAACACGGGCGCCGGCGGGTCGCTGCTGGACCAGGTGCAGGACTTGGGTTTTTCGCCGAACGTGCGGCGGCTGTTCGGGGGCGGGGACGGGTTGCCGGACCCGTCGCACGCGGCGGTGGCGGGGCTGGACGCGGACTTCAGCTTCACGTGCACGGATCTGGGGACGCTGCTGGCGCTGGCCAGCGGTGCGTTCGTGACGGCGGGCCTGGCGTTGAGCTCGAGCAACAAGGGGGAGTTCTACTTTCGGCAGATGGCGAACACGGGCGAGCGTGCGACGGGGAGCACGCATCTGCAACTGCTCGTGAACAAGGGGCTGATGGTGCCGACGGGGATCAGCGCGTCGCACGGCGGGGTGGCGAGCTGCTCGGTGCAGATCGCGGCGGTGTACGACGGGAGCAACGATCCTGTCGTGCTGAGTGCGGTGGCGGCGATCCCTGGGACGCCGGACGTCACGGCGTTGTACACGGTGGGCAAGGTGGCTCTCGCGTGGAGCGGGGGGTCGGTGAGCCTGGACGACGAGGTGACGAGCATCGCGTTGGACACGGGCATTCGGCTGGTGCGCGTGGGCGGGGGCGGGAAGGTGTGGGGCACGTTCGTGGCGATCCAGGATCGTGCGCCGTCGCTGCGGGTGAGCGTGACGGACGCGGCGGTGCTGGCGACGCTGGGGATCGGGGGGAAGGCGATCACGAGCGGGAGCGTGTATTTCCGGCGCTTCCAGGAGGGGAGTGCCGTGTACGCCGACAACCAGCTCCAGCACGTCAAACTGGCGCTGTACGAGGGCTGGGCGGGCGTGACGGGGCTGTCGGCTGGTGGGAACGGTGTGGCCGGCCCCGAGTTGAGCATCGAGCTGACGAAGCCGACGGCGAACGCAGCGATCGTGGCGACGGTGGGCGTGGCGATCACGTGAGGGTCAGGAGCGCGCGATGGAGTTTCGGCGGTTCTTGTACTGGTTTCCTGGTGTGGACGCGCCGACCGACGAGGTGATCGGGCGGTGCGGCCTGACGGAGGTGTTGCCGCCCGCGTGCGCGCTCATGCGCCGGGGGGCGACGGGGCCCGACGGCGAGCGGGGCGTGGTGTGCGGGCTGGCGCCGCCGCGAGACGCGACCGAGCAGGCGTTCGGGTACTACCCGGAGAGCCAGACGTGGCGGGCGTGCGATGGGCGGGCGTGGTGGCTGGGCGTGGCGACGGGGGCGGCGCCGCGGCCTGAGGACCTGGAGCGGCCGAAGCAGGTGCGGGGCCACGACGTGCGGCTGGGGGACGGGCGAGCCTGGCGTGTGCCCGTGGCCAAGCGGTTCGATCTGCAGACGGGGCGGCACGAGCTGGCGCTGCCGCAGGGGCTCGACCTGAGCGAGGACGGGAAGTGGATCGCCCGTCCTCTGCCGGCGTTCGTGGCGTTGAGCGAGCGGGTCGAGCGGGCGTGGTCGGACTACGCTCGGATGCTCGAGGGGCCTGTGGAGGTGGACGCCGAGTTGTGGCTCGGGCTGGCCGTGGAGGCGTTGACGCTGAACTACCACGTGGGGCGGTGGGAGGCGGCGACGCTGGGTGTGTTGAGCACGAGCGTGGTGCACGACGTGGTGGAGGCGGTGCTCGACGTGCCGACGCTGCGAGCGGCGGCGGATGGGGCTCGAGGAAAAAAAGCGGACGGTCCTCCCGGCGGCTCCTCTACCGCCTGTGGCGAGAGGGGCGGCTGAGAGGACCGCACGTGCCCACGTATGCGGACCTGGAGTGGATGGCGGCCGAGGAGGGCGGCGAGCCTGGTGACCTGCTCGTGCGGGCGTTGGACGCGGCGCGGGCTGAGCGTGGAGAGTGAGCGATGGCGTTGTCGAAGGATCGGATCGTCATCGAGGGCGACGCGGCCGACGCGATCCGCGAGTACTCGAAGCTGCTGGACCAGAACGTGCAGTTGAAGCAGCAGATGCGGGACTTGCGGAAGGAGGCGAAGGGCGCGAGCGACGACATGTCGGGGGGGCTGTCGAAGACGGGGAAGGAGCTGCTGAACCAGGCGGTGTCGTGGCTGAGCGTGGGGGCGGCGGTGGCGGGGGTGACACGGGCGTACCAGGAGCAGTTGCGGATCGGGAAGGAGCTGGCGGAGCAGAGCGACAAGCTCACGGATTCGCTGGCGAAGGCGTTGAGTGCGGCGGGCGACACGCGGCAGGCCCCGCTGATCAAGGCGGCGCTGGAGGCGATGCCGGCTCCGAGCGTGGGGATGCAGGGCCGCGTGTCGGCGTACCAGGCGGTGCGAGGGACGATGCCGAACGCTCCGCTGGGTCGGGTGCTGTCGGTGACGGCGCAGGCGTTGCGGGCCGAGGACGCGGGCGCCGTGCCGTCGGAGTTGGGGAGCCTTGCGGGCGCGCTGGCGGGGGTGTTCCCGCAGTGGTCGAGCGGGCGGGCGGCCGACATGGCCTTCGTCTTGCAGCAGGCGGCGGGCCGCCGCGGCGGCAAGATGGATACCGAGGGGTTGAAGGTGATCAGCCAGTGGGCTGAGGCGGGGATCGGCTCGCCCGAGCAGGGCCTCGGGCTGCTGCTCGCTGCGGGCGAGGCGGGGCAGAAGGGCACGGCGATCACCACGCTGATCGCGAAGCTGACCGAGCAGAAGCGAGTGACGGAGAAGGGTGCGGAGGGCAGGCTGCTGCGGAGCTTCTACGCCGAGAAGGACCCGCAGGCACGGCTGGGGATGCTGTCGGGGAATCGGCCGCTGTTGACCGCGCTGTTCGACGCCCAGGCTCCTGCGATGGCGGCGATGCTGCGGCGGCGTCCTGAGGAGTATGCGGGGCTGCTGGGCGGTGCGGAGGGGGCGATCAGCCGCGCCGCGGCGGACCTGATGAAGCTCCCCGGCTTCGCCCAGGTGCAGGCGGCGCGGGAGTATGAGGTCGCGAGCGAGCTGGCCGGGATGAGCGGCCCCGTGGCCGAGAAGGAACGGCGGGTCCAGGCCGTGGTGGCGGCCGCCCGGGCTCGGCGGCGGGTGCGCCAGCCGTGGGCGGTGGAGAGCCTGGCGGACTGGGAGGTGGGGTTCACGGCTCGGACGCTGGGTCCGGCGCACGCGGCTCGGGCGTATCTGCCTGCGGCGGAGGCGGACAAGTTCATCGCCACGTTCTACGGGGAGGGGGATGGCGGCGGCGCGGTCGCGTCGGCTGCGGCGAAGTCCGCGGAGTCGCTGGCGCGGTATCTGGGGACGATGGCGGGCGACGTGGGGCGGATGATGACGCGCCCCTGGGCCATGGCGAACGCGCCACACGGGGAGTGAGCGATGCCTTCGGCGAACGTGATCGGCGGCCAGCAGGTGCTCGAGATTCTGGGGGTTCCGGACGAGCCCGGGGGTGCGCTGTCCGTGATCGAGCATGAGGGGGTGGACGGCGCGGCGTTTCGGCAGCGGGGGAAGCGGAGCGCTCCGTTCCTGGTTCGGACCGTGGTGGATCAGGCGGACGGGGCGACGGCGAAGACGACGCTGGCCACGTACAAGGCGTTGGCGGGGGGCGACCCGATCAGCGTGTTCGACGCGCATGGGAACGAGTGGCCGAGCCTGGTGGTGCACGGGGTGCGGTGCCTGGAGCTGCGGCCGATTGCGACGCCCGTGGGCGGCGGGAGTCCGACGAGCACGGTGCTGCTGGTGTGCGAGTGGGCGCTGCAATCGGCGAACCTGGGGTGAGGTGAGCGATGGCGATCACGTCGGCGAGCCTCGTGCGGACGGGACCTGTGGCGGCTCGGCTGGAGTATGCGAGCGACCAGGTGTCGCCGACGTTTCGGGTGTATCGGGACGGCGTGTTGATCGCCACGACGGCGGCGACGTGGCTGGACGTGGCGTTCGGGCGGGGGGAGTATCCCGTCTTCGAGGTGTATGACGACGCGACGGCTCCTGGGCTGTGCTATCCCGACCGTGCGACGGTGCAGTGGCGGGGCCAGGGGGCTGGGATCGCGCACTACCGCGTCGAGCAGTTCGTGGGCGCGGCGTGGGCGGTGAAGGCGCGGGTGCCTGAGACGGGGGCGGGGTACTACCACTGGCGGTCGGCGCGGCTGGCCGACGCGACGGAGCATTCGTTTCGGGTGATCGCGGTGGGGGTCGGGGGGGCGGAGAGCGTGGCGGCCTCGCTGGACGTGCTGCTGGTGCGGGTGCCGGACCCGCCGGGCGTGGATTTCAGCTACGACCCTGAGACGGGTGCGGTGACCCTCTCGGCGGCCTGAGTGAGATGAAAGGGTGAACCGATGGCCGATCAGTACACGGGTGCGGACGCTATCCGCGTGTTCCTGACGGGGGCTGCGAGCGACGGGGGGGCGCAGAGCGATCCTGCCGCGAGCCTGGGGAAGTACAGGAGTTCGACGCGGCTGGACTCGCTGGGGGTGTCGGTGGTGTCGGGGCCGGCGAACATCACGGTGGAGTTCGCCTCGGCGGAGAACGGCCCTGGCGAGGGGGAGATGGACACGAAGAGCGTGAACTCGCTGAGCTGGACGGCGCCTGGGGATACCGAGGGCGCGGAGGTGACGATCGCCAACGGCGAGACGAAGCTGCTGCCGAGCAACGACCCGAACAAGTTCCTGATCGTCACCCGGACGTCGGCTGCCGACCTGGCGAACACGGCCACGATCACGCTGACGGACGTGATGAACAACCTGTGGGACAACGTGAGCGACGCGGAGCGGACGGCGGGGGACGTCGAGATTCGGTGCGTGTGCTTCAAGAACGTGTCGTCGAGCGAGATCAAAAGCCTGAAGGCGTGGCTGGGCACGATCGGCACGGCGGCGGCGGTGGACGCGAGCGGGTATGCCGCGAGCGGGGCGGTGACCGTGACCTCGAAGGTGGCGGCCGGGTTCGCGGACTGGGACGACGCGGGGTTCGTGCACAACGATGACACGAACGAGGTGATGTACTTCACCAAGACGGATTCGAGCAACCTCGCGGTGGCGGCTGGGGGGCGCGACGTGTGGGGGGACGGGGCTGCGGCGGGTCTGGAGGATCACGTCATTCGGCAGGTGCCGCAGTGGCGGATCGGGAAGGAGGCTCCGAGCGGGCAGCCGAACGGCTCGTTCACGGACGCGAGTGCTGGGGAGGGCGAGGCCTCGCCGGTGACGTGCTACCATCCCGTGTCGGCTGGGGATGCGGCGGTGGTGAACATCGGCGACCTGGCGGCGGGCTACATCTACGCCTTGTGGGTGGAGCGCAAGATCGTCGCGGGCGCCGCGGCGGACCCGTCGGTGCTCGACGTGTTTCAGTTCAGCTTCGAGAGTGCGTGAGTGTGACCAGGAGCGAAGCGATGCGGGGCGTGCGCACGTGGGTGCTGGTCGCAGTGTTCGCCCTGCTCCTCGCGCTCGCGGGCTGCGCCCTGTCGCCCGTGGACTTCGGGATCACGCTGTCCAGCAGGCCGCAGTTCGGCATCCAGGGCTGCGTGCTGGCGGCGGAACCCATCGTGGTAGGGCAGACCCGGCCCGACGCCTACGCCTACGGCTTCTCGCAGGGCTACCTGCTGCTGGGCGCGCGCGTGCGGAGCGCGTATGCGAAGGCGGCGGGGGTGTCCTGACTGAAGCGGTTCCACGTAGGGTACGTGGGCCTGTTTGCGGACATTCAGTACACGCGCCCGCTCATCGTGTTGATTCGGTTCCTTGCATCTTAGGAGTGCTGCGATGAAGGTTCTCTGGTGTGTGCTGCTGGTGGTGCTGCTTCCTGGCTGTGCTGGCATCCTCACGGGCGGCGGTGAATCCGCACCCGTGGCCGTGCCGATGGACATGGCCTACGACATCACGCTCGTCGTGGAACAGGGCGGCGTCGCGCCCACCGGCGAGGGCGTCGCGGGCGCTGAAATTGGGGACAACGCGAAAGACTTGGGCCTCGGACTGTCCGCCGCGCTGACCCGGTGGAATCCGCTGATCTGGATTTTCGGGGCGAGCAAGGCCGCTGACGTGGCCGAGAGCAGGGGCGGCGGCAGGGCGAGCGACGACTCCGCCGTGACCGACGCCGTGCTGAAGGCCCTGGCCAGCGGCGGCAAGTTCACCTACACGCGCAAGGTCGTGTGGAGGCCCAAGCCGTGAGGCGCGCGATCCTGTGCTACGTGGCGTCGTGGTGGGTGTCCGTGATCGTGGGGTGAGGCATGGGCGATACGCTGTTTCAGGCGGGCGACGTGGTGTGCGAGGTCGGCACGTTGTTGCTGGGCCGCGCGATTGCCTGGGCCACGCGGGGCCGCCGTGAGGCCAAGACCGTCTGCACCCATGTCGGGCGCATGGTGGACCCCACCACCATCGCGGAGGCGGGCCTGCGCTACAAGGTCCACGCCTTTGACCCGACGCGGCGGGTGCGCGTGTTCCGTTACCGCCCCGGCCTGCCCGACGCGGCCCGCGACTGCATGTGGCACAAGGCGTGGGAGTATGTGGACAGGGTGTATGGCTTCCTCAAGCTGGGCCTGCACCTCGCCGACGGCGTGCTGGAGAAGGTGCTGCCGGTCAAGCACGTCTACCTGTTCCGCCGCCTGTGCATGACGGACTACCCGATCTGCTCGTGGGACGTGGCGTGGGCGTATGACGAGTGTGCGGGGGTGCGGTTCGGCGTGCCGCCGCGTGCGGCGACGCCCGACGACATTCTGGACTGGCTTGAGGCGCACCCCGAGGACTGGGAGTGCGTGTACGACAACACGGGGAGCGCGTGAGTGTTCCTCGCCCTCGCGGCGCTGGCCGTGTCGTGCGGGGCGTATGAGGGGCCGTAGATGCAGTGGAACCTGCTGAACGCTCAGGCCAAGACGAACGCGCAGCGCTGCGAGTGCGCCTACGGGATGCTGGAGGCCCTCAGGGCTCGCCACAACAACGCGGGCAGGACGCTGGACGCTGCCGCGTTCCGTGCGTGGAAAGCGGCGTGGTGGAGGCCCCGGAATGCCCTGGCCGTCGCCGCGATCCTCAGCGTGCGCGACAAGGCGTTGTCGCAGCAGGAGAAATCGAGCGACACGCTCTTCGTCGCACGCAAGGCCGCGTGGAAGGCCAGCACGGCCTACCCAGTGGACCTCGACGGCCTGGCCGTCACGCCCGGCGTCCCGCCGGCCGACCCGTACGAGGACCTGACGACGTTCACGGAGGTGGATTCGGCGAGCGACCTCACTCTCTCGGCCACGACGTGCACGATAAACTCGATGCGGCGCGACGCCAACAGCTATGTGTACAAGAGCTACGGCGCGAGCCACTTCACCAACTACGAGCACGATTTCGAGGCGAAGTTCACGAGTGCCGACGCGGGCAGCGACGTGATCGTGTGGGGGTGCACCAACGACTACGGCGCGTTCGTGGACATGAGCAACGGGCAGATCGTGTACCACAGCAGGACCTCGGACGGCCTGACCTATCGGTATCTGCTGTACGACCGCGGGAACAGCAACTACGACCTGGGCGCTGTGAGCATCAACACGGCGTACTACTTCACCGTGGGGCGCAGCGGCACGACGGGCACGTGCGAAATCTACTCGGACTCGGGCCGCACGAGCCTGGTGGACACGTTGGCCGCGACCGTGCAGAACACGGCCTGGCAGTACTTGATGTGCTGCGGGTCGATCAACAGCGGCACCTACGGGGACAGGGCACAGACGGGCTACTCGAAGAACTTCGACATCAAGGAGGCGGCGGCCGTGGTGCGGCACCGCCAGGTGATCGGCGGCGGCCTCATTCGCTAGGAGCGACCTGAGATGGCAGACAACATCACGCTGAACACGGGGTCGGGCGGCGACACGCTGAGCGCCGATGACATCGCTGGGGTGAAGGTGCAGCGGGTGAAGGTGCAGCACGGGGCGGACGGGGCGGCCACGGACGTCTCGACGGCGAGTCCGCTGCCCGTGGATCTCCGTGCCAACAACCTGGGCGACGTGCCTGTGACGCTGGACGGGGAGCAGGTGCGAGCGGCCGCTCAGAGCGATGCGATGTACGACGGGACCACGAGCTGCACGGTCAAGCGGTTCAGCGTGGTGGGGACGACGAACGGGAACAACACGCTGATCTCGGCGGTGGCCGACAAGAAGTTCAGGATACTGAGCCTGGCGATCGTGGGGCTGAGCGCGACGGCGGCGAACGTGTACGTGGTGAACGGGGACAACAACCTGATCGCCAACTCGACCAACAAGCTGCCCGTGAGCTGCGACGCGGACGCCGACCACGTGTCGGGGCTGGTGCTGCCGCACAACCCCGGCGGGTGGCTCCAGACGGACACGGCGAACGAGGCGCTGGTGGCCGTGCACGACAGCACGGCTCCGGTGCTGTACGTGGGGACGTATGTTGAGGTGGCGTGATGCTCGGCTGGGCGTTGAACCTGGGGTTCGGGGGCGGCGTGGCTCCTGTGCCGCGTGCGGCGAGCGTGCGCGGAGCGTGGATGTACGAGCCGTGGTCTCCTCGATCGGCGTCGGCCCGGGGCGGGTGGGCGCACGCGGGGCCGCGGAGTGCGGGCGGGCGCGGGCTGTACGTCGTGCGGGCGGAGCGGTCGGGGTCGGCCCGCGGGCAGTGGCAGACGTGTTCGGTGCGGAGTGCGGGGGCGCGCGGGCTGTGGTCGGTTCTGGGCACGGCGCACGCGGGGTCGTTGCGGGGGCAGTGGGCGTTGTTCGCGGTGCGGTCGGGGTCGGGCCGCGGGGAGTGGCAGGTGCGGGCTGCCCGAGCGGGGAGCGGGCGCGGGGAGTGGC
>DAOOIT010000031.1:26563-70796 GCA_035384565.1 Planctomycetota bacterium
CGCGGGGAGTGGCAGGTGCGGGCTGCCCGAGCGGGGAGCGGGCGCGGGGAGTGGCGCATCGAGGACTTATCGCTCGTGGGCTGGCTGACCTGGCGTGGGACGGGCGGGGCTTCGCCCGATTTCAGTGCGGCGCCGTGGGCGGTATCGGCGGCGTTGCCGGACGTCCTGGGGACGCTGGCGCCGTCGGACACGTATGTGCTGGTGTGCCGTCGGCGGAACGCCTGGGGGCTGGTGTCGCAGAACGCGGGGCCTGAGGTGCGCTTCGAGATTGACGCGGACGGCGAGGCGGTGGGCGCGAGGCCGTCGGGGCCGTATGCGGTGGCGACGTCGGCGTCGAGCGGGGGCTGCATTCGGGTGCAGGCGTGGTACAACGCCCTGGTGGACGGGGCGGCGGCGGCCACGCGGTGGCTGGTGTATCAGACGGACGACGGGAGCGACCCCGACCCTGCGGTGGACGTGCCGACCGTGGTGACGATGGCGTTCGCCGGCCCCGTGGCGCGGCTGGACTGGACGAGCGGGGCGTTCGCGGGCGGGGCGACGGTGAAGACTCTGGTGCGGACGCGGCGGGTGAGCGGCGTGACGAACCTGGATTCGGCGAACGTGGCGCCGTCGAGCGCGACGGCCTCGACGGCGACGCCGAGCGTGCCTGCGGGCGAGGTGTTCCTGGGCTCGGTGTGGAAGCAGGGGCAGGACTGATGGCCACGTTGCAGCTCGGGCTGAAGCCCGACAATCCCGTGGTGGGGAAGCAGCCTGGGATCGTCTACACGGCTTCGTCGTGGACGGGCGAGTGGACGGAGCAACGGGACTGCGTGCCGCTGGCGGCGGAGCTGCGGGCGGCGCCTGGGATTTCGACGGGGAGCTTCGTGTACCACTATGGCGTGATCAAGCGGCCGGACCGGACGGGCTTCAGCGAGTACTGGCCGCCAGACCTGGTGGGGCAGTACGTGCGGTTCGCGGTGCCGAAGGCGGAGACGGGGACGCCTGTGTGCCTGCCGTGGGCGGGGATCGTCACGGGGGTGGAGCACGGGGTGCAGGGGCCGGTGGGGGCGTCGCCGCAGGGGGATTGCCTGTATTCGTGCCGGGGGCTGGAGCATCTGCTCGAGCAGGCGCGGCTGGACCGTGCGTGGGCGGAGGTGGGCGGCGTGGGGGTGCGGCTGGGGAGGTGCCCCGTGTTCAACGAGCGCTATGCCAGGGGCGGGACGCCGCTGGGGAACCGCACCACGGCTGCCATCACCTGCGGGTCGGTGCAGAGCCACGCGTTCTCGACTCAGGGCGCGGTGTGGACGAACCTGGACATCGTGCGGTACGTGCTGGCGTTGTTCGCTCCGACGCTGAGCTGGACGGTCGAGGGCGAGACCGCGCTGTTGCACCAGTTGACGGGGGTGTACGACCTGGAGGGGTACACCGTGTGGCAGGCGTTGAACGCGCTGATAGACCGGCGGCGTGGCCTCTTGTGGAGCCTGCGGGCCGAGCCTGGCGACGCCGTGGTGGTGCACGTGTCGAGCGTGTATGACCAGGCGGTGCGGGTGGGCGACGCGAAGATCGACCCGAACCCCGAGACGGCGCGGCTGGAGCTGTACGGGGCGGGGTCGCCGGGCGACTGCCTGACGGCGGAGGTGCGGGTGAGCGAGGCGGACGTGCAGCACTACGGCCGCATCGAGGTGGTGGGCGAGCGGATGCGCTCGACGTTCACGCTGAGCTACGCGAGCGGGAAGTTGCTGCGGGCCTGGCAGCCGGCCACGATGGCGCTCTACACGACGGGGCTGGGCGACGACCCGGACGCGAACGACAAGTACCGTGCGTTGCCGCTCTTCGAGGACGTGTTCTGCGGGTTCCGCGTGTCGCCGACGTGGGATTTCGTGGGCGACAACGGCGAGGGCGTGGCGGGCGGGCGCGTGGCGCCGAAGATCAATGACGACGGGTCGCTGGACACGGGGGCGGACGGCGGCTGGTGGCGCGGGGACAAGGCGCCGCTGAACCTGCTGCCGTGGCAGGAGGCCGCGGACGACGAGGGCGTGCACTACGCGAGGCCGTTCGCCTGCGTGCAGGACCCTGAGACGGGCGGGTTCGTGCTGACTCACAAGCACGCGATCCCCGGGGTGCCGGCGGCGGGGCTGCTGGTGCACGACCACGAGCTGCGGGTGCGGCTGAACCCGCCCTACAACCATCTGTTTGGCCGGGGGTATCTGACCGCGGCCCACGGCCCGACGCTCGAGGTGGGGGGGCTGAGCGACACGGGCGACCACTTCAGTTTCGAGACGCTGCTCGTCACGTTGCAGATCGAGCTGGACGAGCGGTGCAGGGTGGTGGCCACGGTGGCGGACGGCGACCCGGCGCGGGTGCTGACCGTGCGGGTGCGGGACGCGCACCTGTGGTATGTGAGCCCGAAGACCGTCACGGGGGTGAACTCGAACGGGACTCTGGCGCGGCACGCGGGCGGGACGGTGCGGGACGACAAGGCCCGGTTGCAACTCGTGGCCGCGATGGCGGTGGCCTGGTATGGCCGGCGGCGTCAGCGGTTGCGGTACGCCGTGCGGGAGTTGGGGCCGATCGCTCGGCCTGGGACCTTCATCGAGGCCGTGGAGAGCGTGGGGTGGACGGAGCCGATCTCGACCGTGTGCACGCGGATGAGCTGGGACTTCGAGTCGGGCACGAGCTCTCTGGAGACGGATTTCTGGGAACTGGACTTTGCGGCGGCGGATTTCGATCAGCCTGGGACGCCTGGCGGGCGTGCGCTGGCCCGCGTGATTGACGGGGTGGTGTCGGGCTTCAGCCGGAGCCAGGAGGAGGCCTAGAGCATGCCGACGCGGACCGCGAGGGTGGCGCCTGCGGCGCGACTGCGCGAGGAGTTCCCCGCCGCGATCTGGAGCGTGGGGCCGGGCGGCGAGCCGGACCCTGGGGGCAACCTGTACTGGGTGCGCGAGCTGGGGTGCAACGCCACGAGCGGGGGCACGGCGGACGGGTGCCCGACCTGGTTTCGGCCGGGCGGCCGCTGGGTGGTGGCCGAGGACTGGGGGCACAGCCACAGGGTGTATGCGACCGACGGCACGGTGCGGCTGGCGGCGGTGCGGCGGATGACCTCGCGGCAGGCGACGCCGACGGCGCGGTTTTTTTTTCGCTGTAGCGCGGCGGCGCTCGAGAGCGACTTCGCCGTGAGCGTGCTCGACGGGAGCGACCCGTTGGGCGAGGGCGGGGTGCCGGGCATTTTCTACGGCAGCGAGCTGGCGTATGTGGGCGAGTGGCGGACCTTCCTGCACTGGCCGCAGCCTGTCACGCGGGGCGCCCTGGCGGGGCTGATCGTGGATCTCGCGGGCGGCGACACCACCGCGGGCGGCCCTGTGGCGCTGAGGCTGCGGTCGCAGCTCGATGCCGCGGCGAACGTGGACGTGGCGTTCTACCTTCACGCCCACCTGGTGACCGAGGAGTTCACGGCGGGGATGACGTGGGGCACGCAGCCGGCCGTGGACGAGGCGATCACGATGGGGCGAGGCGACGGCACGACATATGCCCGCAGCCATTCGGCGGCGGAGTGGTATCACCTGGATCTGTACGGGACGCTGGCGTACACGCGCCCCGATTTCCTGATCGCGACTCCGCCTGCCACACCGGTGTACTACGGCGTGCGGCTGTCGTGCTCGATGGTGCGGGGTTCGCCGGCGGCCGATGCTTTCGAGTATGCCCGCGTGTACAGCGACGGGTCGTTGACGCCGCGTTGCCGCTACTGGACCGTGTGAGGGGCTTAGCGGCGGCGGAGGGCGTCGCAGAGCATCCCTGCGGCGAGAGCGACGGCGCCGAGCCCCACTCCCGTGAGACAGATGGCCGTGCAGGCGGTGCCGAGGGCGGTGGACATGGCGCCCTGGGAGAGCCAGAAGAGCGCGCCGAGGCCTCCGACGAGGAAGAGCCAGAGCGCGAGGACGCCGAGCGCCCAGGTGAGGCAGCCGAGGGCCTGGTCACGGCCCGCGGCATCACGGGGGGCTGGTGGGGGAGGTGGCAGCCTGCGCGGGGCGCTCATCGGGCGGGTTCCCCGTGGGTGGCTGGGCGAGGCCGAGGAAGGCGAACACGCCGCTGCGCTGCTGGGGGCTGAGGGCGAGGATGCGGCGGAGGACGGCGACGAGCTGGGGATAGGGCGTGAGGACCTCGCAGGCGGCCTCGACGGCGGCGGCGAGGCGCGTGCGGTAGACGGCCTCGGCCTCGCCCACCGACTCATTGGTGCCGAACGGGGAGAGGAGGCCCAGGGCGAGGGCGAGCCGCTGCACGGTGTCGGCGCTCGGGCGCTGGAGGCCTCGGAGCACGCGGTTGACCGTGCTGCCATTCAAGCCGGCGAGTTCGCCGAGGCTGTCGTAGTTGAGGCGCTGGTCGGCCATGGCCGCCCTGGCCGCCTCGAAGAACCCCTCCAACGCATCCATTGGGAGCCTCCTGCAGGGTGCCGCCGCAAGGGAATTGTACCTGATTCCTGCGGCAACGCAAGAAATTTCAGAAAATTCTCTTGACTTCCTGCGTATGCGCATTATAATCCTGCGCGGTCGCATCTTTGAGGAGCGTGGAATGGCTCGATGGATCACCGCTCAGGTGAGCGATGAGGCGGATTTGAAGCTGAAGCTGATCGAGATTCGGCTGCGCAAGCTGGACCCTGGGGCGACGCGGCCCATGGCCATCGAGGCGGCGATTCTGGCCGCCGACGTGGAGGCCGTGGAGCGGGCGTTCGGGGCCAGCCTGGATTCCACGAGGCCGGCGCCGTAGCCGCCTCAGGCCGCACGTGGGGACTGTCGCGTCCCACCCCACGTGCGGCAGACCTGCCAGGAGGTGCTGGACGCGAGCGAGAGGGTGTGGGATGGCGGCAGCGTCCCCGACGATGGTTCCCCGATCTGGTGCCCAGGGCGATGCGAGCGGGCTGGCTGCCGCCCCCGTGCGTGTCGCCCGAGCCGCCGCGGCCTGGCGTCCGCCCTCCCCGCCGGGCCGCGGCCAGTCTTCCCTTGGCAAGGGCGATGCGCGTCCGCACAGGTGGCCCCTCCCCACCCGAGGACCCGTCGTCCCTGCCATCTCTCGATATGGCTTCGCCGCTCCCTCGCGCTGCAGGTCCTCACGGGGAGCCTGTCAGCCGCCAACCGCGTGGGATGTTCCGGATCGTCTGCCGGCTGCGGCGGAGCCGTTCTTCTCGACTTGGGCGCGGTCCCTGTTCCTCGCCGACGCCGCGCCCTGGCCTGGCCCGGCCGGTCCAGCGTTTCCCCCGCCCGCACCGGCCGGCCAGGCCGCCCCTTCTCTCGGAGGTGAGCGATGAGCGATGACGCGCGCCAGACCCTCGTGCTGCTCAAGTGGGAGGCCGGCCAGTTGCCGACCTTCATCCCGCCCGTCGGCTCCACGGGCCTTTACTGCTGCTGGCCCATCTACCCGTCCATCTCGGGCAGTGAGTGCGACCTGATCGGCCACGAGCGGCTGATGGTCGTCGAGGGCGGAGGTCCCGACGGCCTGTACGCGCCCGCCGTGATGCGCGAGGGCGTGGTCGTCGTCACCGAGTACTACAAGGCGTTGCGCGAGGCCCCGCCTGCGATCTGGGCGCGGCCCGCCGAGCAGCCCGAGCACCTCCCGAGCCTCACAGGCAGGAGCCTCTAGCCCTATGGCCAAGAAAGCCGCCCGCGAGGCCGTGATTCTGCCCGTCAACCTGCTCGAGCCGACCGACTCGTTGCGGCACACCGACAGCGAGCTCGACGCCCTCGCCACGTCGTTCCGCCGCATCGGGATGCTGCATCCCATCGTCGTCAGCGACCGCCAGCGCTGCCGCGTCGTGGCGGGCCACGGGCGCCTGGCCGCGGCCAAGCGGGCCGGCCTCACGCACGTGCCCGTGCTCATCGCACCCGACCTCGACGATCCCGACCGCAAGCTGCTGGCCCGCCTCGACGAGAACCTGCATCGCAAGCCGTTCAGCCCCAGCGAGATAGCCGACATCAGCGCCCGCCTGCGCCCCGTGCTCGAAGCCGAGGCCGTCCAGAGGCAAAAGGCGACGCAGATGGCGGGCAAGGACCGCGACGGCAAACCCAAGACCTTCGGCAGTACCAAATTGGTACCACCGAAGCCGCCGCAACCCAGGGTGCAGAGGCAAGTGGCCGACGCGGTCGGCGTGAGCCACGGCACGCTCGACAAGATCGAGGCGATGCGCGAGGCGGCGAAACGCGACCCCGCCACCTACGGCCACCTGCTCGAGCTGGCCGACAAGACGAGCGTGCATCGCGCCTTCTGCGAGTTCCAGCGCCTCCAGGCGCACGACCGCAAGCACGAGGCGCCGTCGAACGACGGCGAGCCTGGGACGGCCAGCGGCGAGGCGGGTCCCGCGCCACAGCCGGCAACCGCGGAGCCGCCTCCCGCCGGCCATCCCGACCTGCGAGCCGCACGGGTCAAGGGCGTGCTCCGAGGCGTCGAGACCACGCTCGCCGGCGTCCTCGACAGCGTGAAGTACGCCTGGTCGCTCAGCGGCGGCGCCATCGAGCCGAGCGTGCTCGCCGACGCGCGGGCCAAGTGCCGCCAGGTCGTGCTCGCCCTCGGCGGAGAGGTGACGTGGGAATGAGCCGCCACAAGATCGTCCCCATCGAGGCCATCATCGGCCGGGCGCGTGCCGGCCGCCGCGACGAGCGGCACGAGGAGCTGGTCAACGCCTGCCTCACGGTGCTCAACGTCACGCGGCTCGGCGGCGAGCGCATCTTCGCCTGGCGGAACGACACGGGGATCGTGCGCGACGCGGACGGCCGCGTGCGGCGACGATACGGCACGGCGGGCGCCGGCGACATCCTGGCCGTGCTGCCTCCGCTCGGGAGGCTCCTCGTCGTCGAGGTCAAGACGGGCTCGGGGCGCGTGTCCGCGAAGCAGAGGGACTTTCACGCCCGCATCATCGAGCGCGGCGGCCTCGTGTTCGGCTGCCGCGACGACGTGGGCGAGTTGCAGGCGTTCCTGGCCTGGTTGCGGCACCAAGCCGCAGGAAAGGATGCCCGCTGATGGCCGTGGAATACGAGTTCTGCCCTGGCGAGGTCGTGGTGTTCTGCGAGGCGGTGCGCAACCAGTGGCACCAGCGCCTCGACGGGGCGCGCATCGCGTGGGTGTTCCGCTCGAAGGCCGCGCGGCACGCGGGCAAGGCGGTGCTGGGGACCTCGCGGAAGCTGAGTGCCTTGCATGCCCTGCTCACGCTCGGGCCGGCGGGGGACAGAGGCGGATTCGACCTGGCCGTGGTGCTGGCGAAGGACCTGTGGGACACGCTCTCCGTGGACAAGCGCCGCGCAATCGTGGACCACGAGCTCTGCCACTTCGACCTGGACGGTGAAGGCGGCTTCCTGCTGCGGCCGCATGACCTCGAAGACTTTGTGGAGGTTGTGCAGCGGCACGGCCTGCAATGGCGCGAACAGGTCGCCTACGCGCAGGCGTGCCAACAGAGAACACTGGAGTTTGCCAACGCGGCGAGAGAGGCGGACGCGGAATGAACTGGGTGATGGTGAACCTCCCGTGGATATGGCCGAGCGTGTGCCTGTGGCTGCTGCTCGTGCTCCTCGTCGTGCCCAGGCTCGTGCGGCGCATCAGACCTCGGGGCCGGGAAATCCAACGAAAGGAGGCGTCTGCAACCCTGCGAGCGCCCGGCCCCGACAATCCCAACGCGACGGAGTGTGACCCGACCACGTGTCCCACGCGGGCCATGGGCGGCTGCCCGCGGCCGACCACGGGAGGGCGCCGCTGATGGCGATCTCGGGCACGCTCGTCCGCGAAGTACTGCGACCCGACGGAACGTCAGCCTGGCTGCCGTGCCGAGAGGCAGCCGCGGCGGAGAGACCGACAACCCCTCGGCAGGAGGCGACGACGATGGCGACGGCAGCACAGGAGACGAGGCCGCAGGTCGGCCGCAGCGTGGGCGACCTGATGGGCGAGATTCGAGGGCTGAAGGCCGACGTGGAGGTGCTGCGCCGCCAGGCGGGCATCGTGGCCGACGCCCTGCGCAAGGTGGGCGACTGCATCAGCGAGACGCGGCAGATTCTCGCCGGCGTGCTCGGCCAGGCCGACGAGCGCGAGACGGAGGAGGTCGAGGGCCTTGGCACGATGACCGTGACGGGCAAGGTGCAGGCCACGCGCATCGAGGCTCCGGAGGCCGCCAGCTCGCACGTGGCGCTGGTGCTCGGCCACCTCCAGAAGGTCGGCAAGGCGCAGCGGATCAACACCATCGCCGAGCAGATCGGCCTGACCCACGCCGAGGTCGAGGCCGCGCTCGTGGCGGGCGAGGGCTTCGAGGCGATGGCCCGCGGCTGGTGGCGGGCGCGCTGAACACAACAGGGGAGCCGCGACACAGCAGACAGGAGACAGCGACGATGGCGAAGAAGGCAGCGACGGCAACCGAGTTGGAGGTCCGCAACCTCCCCGTGGGCGACATCGTGCCCACGCCCGACAACCCGCGAGTGATTGACGAGGGCTGCGAGAGCTTCCGCGGTCTGCTCGACAGCGTGAAGGCGAGCGGCGTGCTAGTGCCGGGCCACGTGCGGCCGCACCCGACGCTCAAGGGCAAATGGGACCTGCGGTGCGGCGCGCGGCGGCACCGTGCCTCCGTGCTCGCGGGCAGGCTGACGATGCCGTGCGTGGTCCACGCCACGTGCTCGGACGCCGAGGCATTCGAGATCACGTTCGTCGAGAACTTCGCGCGCCAGGACCTCTCGCCGCTCGAGGAAGGCGAGGCCGTGCGTATCCTGCTCGACAGGTTCCAGGGCGACCACGCGGCCGTGGCCGACAAGCTCGGGAAAACCCGCCAGTGGGTCGCGTTGCGCGAGCGACTCGGCCAGCTCTCGCCCGCCTGGCGGAAGGCGATTGGCGACTCCGCAAACGCCGTCGCCCGATGGGGGGCGTCCAACCTCGCCCTGATCGCCCGACTGGACCGCGAGGTGCAGGACAGCGCGCTGGATACTCTGAGCAGGGACACGCGCTACAACGGCGAGCGGTTCGCCGCCGCGGCGGCGATGCGGCCTGGCCAGCTCGACCAGTGGCTCAACGACGAGTACCTGCACCTGCTCAAGTCGGCGGCCTGGAAGCTCGACGACGCGACGCTGGAGCCCACGGCCGGCGCCTGCACCGAGTGCCCGAAGCGATCGTCGTGCCAGACGAACCTCTTCCACGACGGCGAACTGGCCGATAAGGACGCGAAGAAGCTCGACCGCTGCCTCGACGCGGCCTGCTGGCAGCGGAAGGGCGATGCGATGCTCGCGCGCCGCTACGCCGAACTCAAGGCCGAACACCCCAAGCTCCAGGTGCTCAGGGGCGGCGGCGACTACCGCGCCGTGGAGCGCGAGGCGCAGGCGATGCTCGGGCGGAAGGACCTGTCGGGCATCGGGTGGAGTTCGTCCTTCGAGAAGGCAACGGAGGGCGAGAAGGGGGCCTTCCCCGCCGTCGTGCTGGACGGCAAGGGCAAGAAGGCGCAGGTGCAGTGGCTCAAGAAAGTGAGCCACGCCTCCACGCCCTCGTCGCGCGTGCCCAAGACGGCCGAGGAGAAGCAGGCCGAGGTCGAGCACCGCCGCCGCGCCCGGGCCATCGAGCGACTCCAGGCCGCCATTCCAGGCGTCGAACTCTCCGAGGCCGCCGTGCTCCAGCTCAGCGCCATGTGGTTCTTCGACGAGTTAGGCTGGCGCAGCGACGAGAAGCTGAGGGGCGTCGCACTCCTCAAGGCTTACGTTGCGAAGCAGCGCGACCCGATTGCAGACCTCCGCGAGTTCGTCCTCGCAAACACGGCGGAGGCTCTGTACGTGGACGAATGGGACGAGGCTGAAGGCCTGGCCGCGTACTTTGGCCTGCCCCTCGGCCAGTATCTCGCCGAGGCCGTGGCCGAGATTCCCGACGCCGCGGCGGAGCCGAAGGCGAAGGGCAAGAAGGCCGCGAAGGGCGAGAAGGGCGAGCGCGCCTGCCGCATCTGCGGCTGCACCAAAAGCACGCCGTGCGAGGACCAGGACGGCGAGCCGTGCGCGTGGGTCGAGCACGACCTGTGCTCTGGCTGCATCGAGAAGGGCATCGAGGAACTGACCAACGCTCGGTACACCACGCTCGACAAGAAGAAGATCGCCAAGCTCGACGCGCGCATCGAGCGGCTGAAGGCCGAGCTGGAGATCATCTGAGATGCTGTACGTGCCGGTGCACCCCCAGACGGGCGAGCACCCGGCCTTTCACGCCTGCGGCTACCCGGTGATCGTGGTGCCGTTGAGCGTGCGGAGGCCGAACGGCTGGCGGGTCTATCTGCGGCCCACCTACAAGGACGGCCGCAACCCCGTGCGACGGAAGAGCGTGGTGATGTGCCCGAGGTGCAAGAGGCACATCTTCCCGCAGGACGTGCGCGACGAGCCGCCAGAACGGAGAGAGCCGTGATCAAGTGCTTCTACCACGCCCTCGGCAAGCCCGTGCGGCTCGGAGGCCGCCTGGTCGAGCGCGGCTCGCGCGTGTGCCGCGTCTACAGCGACACCTCGCCCGACGAGTTGATCGCCTGGGGCATCGAACACGGGATCGCCGCCCGCCACGTGCGACTCGCCGACCTGCCGCACTTCCTGTGCTACGGCCATTTCCTCGACCGCTACTGCCAGACCCAGCCAGGCCGCCAGCGCGTCGTGCACCGTCCCGAGTACCAGGCCGACGTGGCCGCGTGGCGCACCCGCAACGGCCGATGGAGCGTCGGCACCTGGCGACGCTGGCTCTACGTCCACGGCCCGCGCCTCGCGGGCAACCTGTGTGGGGTGTGTGAATGAGCATATCGATGTACGCCCGCGTCTGGGAGCACGCCCGTGTCGGCGGCACCGATCTCCTCGTGCTCCTCGCCCTCGCCGAGCACGTGCGGCCTGGCGCCTATCCCTGCTGTTTCCCGTCCAAGGTTGAACTCGCCCGTCTGGCCCGCACCTCGAAGCGCACGGTGGACGCCTGCATCGCTCGGCTGATCGAGGCGGGCGAGATCGTGGAGATCGACTGGCGCGAGGTGAGCGAGGAGGCGACCAGGTGGATCGGCAAGTTCGGCCGATCGAACCTCTACGTCGTCGCCACGGGCGCCGAAGCCGAGGAAGTTACCCACATCGTCTGCACACTCCGCGGGATCGACAGTGCAGATATTGCACGGTCACTCCGATCTCTCGGCTCCGACAGTGCAGGTGACGGTGCAGTCGACAGTGCAGGTGACGGTGCAGTCGAGGGTGCAAGTTCTGCACCCAAATCATGGAACCGGAAGAACCGGGAGAACCGGGAGAACCCCGGAAGAGGGACTCATGGTCCCTCTCAAGAGAAACCCATGAGCGACGGTGCAAGTTCTGCACCCTCGATTTTCGGGGCAGTGCTCGGCCGCATTCTCCGCGGCGAGACCTTCAACGCTCGGCTCGCCGGCATCGAGTACCGCGTCCTGCTCTCCAACGACCGCCGCGCCATCGTCCTGCGCCACCTCGTCAGCGGCGACGAGCGCCGCATCGAGACCGACGCCGACCTGGTCGGCGTGGACCTGCACCCGACACGGAGGGCCATGTCGTGAACACACGTTGCCTGCGCTGCGGTAGTCCCCTCCACGCAGCTGGCATCTGCCCGAACGGCTGCGCCCAACGCGAGCCAGGCGCCCGCAGCAAGCCGCTTCTCGGCTGGATGTGCCCAGTGTGCGGCGGTGTCTACGCCCCGTGGGTAGACCGCTGCCACGTGTGCCTTGGCCGCCGCGAAACGTGGGGGAGCACCAGCACCAACCCGGAGAATCCGCTGAAGGAGAAGCAATGAAACGCCTTGACCCCGCCTCTGAGGACAGCCGCTGCGAGTGGAACGAGGCGCTGGCGAGACTGTGCGGGATGAACCATTGGGCACACTGGCACTGCCACGCCTGCGGGCATGACTGGGTTCGGGAGAGCAAGAATCGGCCGTGCCCGCAGTGCGCCGTAACCTACAGTCAGGCGCGCGTCGAATTTCTTTCGGTGCCCGACTTCTTCGCCGGCCTCAACGCAGACGGCACGTGCAACGAGGCCCTGGTTGACGGCGACCTGCTGTGGAGGGTTATGAGGGCTGTTTGGGCCAAAGTGTTGAACCTTGAGATAGAGAAGAAGTTTGCGTCGCTCCAATGGCGAGTGTGGGTCGAACCCGATCCAGCAACGCTGTTCGGCAGAGGGTGGGGCACCAGCCTTCACCCCATCGTCGCCCTTGCCCTGGCTGCTCACGAGGCGGGGCTGCTGGAGGAGAAGGCCAATGGCTAGCGTGAAGTGGTGGGACCGCGTGTGGAACCCCTGGCGCGGCTGCACCCCCTGCCGCCGCAAGTGCGCGGCCTGCTACAACCGCGCGCCCGACTCGTGGTTCAGCAGGTACGGGCATGACCCGTCAAAGGTCGTGCGGGCGAGCCGTGCGACGTTCCGCGCCCCGCTGCGCTACCCGCCGGGCACCGTCGTTGCCGTGTGCCTGCTGAGCGACTTCTTCCACGAGTCGGCGGATGCGTGGCGGGATGACGCCTGGGACGTGATGTGTCGGGCAGTATCACGCGGCGTTGGACCGTTCGTCATTCCAACGAGTCGTCCACAGCGGATCGTGCCTCTCCTGCATAAGGAGGGCAAACGAGCGCGCCAGCCCTACGGGGCCTTTTGGGGCAACATCTGGTTCCTCTGCTCCATCGCGGACCAGGCGGACGCTGACGAGCTTCTGCCTGAGTTCCTCAAGGTGCCCGTTGGGCATCTCGGCGTGAGCCACGAACCGGCCCTGGGCGTGGTGGACTTCTCGCCGTGGCTACAGATTGGTCGGGATTGCTACCCGTGCGCGGACCAGCGATGCGAAGAATGCGGGCCGCACTATGATTGCCGCGACCGCCACATCGAATGGCTCATCTGCGGCGGGTGCAATCACACGGGCGACCCACGGTGGGTGATGCCAATCGAGGCGGCCCGCACCGACCGTGACCAGGCCAGGGCGGCGGGCATCCCGTTCATGTTCAAGGGGCACGGCGAGTGGCTGCATGAGTCGCAGGCGCGATTCATCTGCCGGCCGAGCGCTGGCCGCGATGGGTATCATCACGTGGGCAGCGCCGCAGCGGGCCACCTTCTCGACGGCCGCGAGTGGCGCGAGACACCGTTCCCGCTGATGGAGACGGAGACCTAGCATGCGGGAACCGACCGACAGAGAGGCCATTGCCCTGTATCTGGTGGCTGGCATCGGGGATGACTTGATCCCGCCCCCGCTGCACAAGGAGGAAGAGGCACTGATGGCCGCTGAGGAAATCCGTGCCGTTTTGGCCGCACAATCCGACCGCGCTGGCGGCCAGTTGGTCGCGGGCTGGGGCTGCTGGGATAGGACCTGCACTGCGACCCGCTGGGCGCGGTTCGTGCGGCGGCTGTGGGCGGGCGTGTGCGAGCATGGCATCAGCCTTCACGCCCCGTGGTGCGCGTACGGCGATCCGTCTGATGCAGCAGGCCCTCGACTACAGGGAAAGGACTCGAAGCATGAGTGAGCCGCTGACGAACGAGGAACTGGACAAGCGCCTCCGTTGCCTCGGAAGCATCCAAGGCGCTGTGGGCATGATGGCCCCCGTGGTAGCCCAGGCCCGCGAGGCGAACGCCCTGCGCGCCCGCGTGGCTGAGCTTGAGCGCGAGCGCGACGAGGCGCGCGAGTTCGTTGAAGCGGGCGTCTGCGGCTTCCTTATGACGCGCTGCGCGGCCTGCGGGCACAGGTTACGCGCCGACCTGCCCGCTGACTCTTGCCCGCAGTGCGGGGCTGCTGCGCCAGTCCCTTGGAAGGAGCCGCAAACCTATCCTGACAACTGCGAATGCGAACGCTGTGTCTCTGCCAGAAAGGCCCGCGAATGACCCCCACCGCTACGGCAAGCGACAGGAGCGAACCCATGCGTGAGCCGCTGACCGACGCCGACCTGGTCGGCGTGGACCTGCACCCGACACGGAGGGCCATGTGATGGCGACGACCTTCTGGCTCGTCACTGTCGGCTCGCTCGTGGGCGCGTGGCTCAACGCCCGACAACGGCGGGCTGGATTCGCCGTGTGGATGTGCACCAACACGGCTTGGGCGGTCAAGGCGGCGAGTGCCGCCGACTGGCCGCAGGCCGCCCAGTGGATCGCCTACACGCTCATCAGCCTGCACGGCTGGATCGTGTGGGGACGGAAGGAGAGGGCATGACACGACTGCACCGCATCATCGAGGCGCTCCGCGGCCGCGGCTACTGGCGCGATGCCGCGTGGCTCATCCCGCTCCTCCTCGCCCTCTACGCCCTCGCGTGGGCACTCCTGCCAGGAGGCGGCCGATGAGCACGACCACCAGCTACGCCGAGAGGCGTGTCCTCGCCTACGTCTCGCGGTCGCAGCTCGACCGCTGCACCTGCACGCTGATCGGCGAGGCCACCTTGCGGCGGCCTGACGACCGCAGGGTGAACCGCCAGAGCTACGCGCGCCCTGCGGGGGCCGTGCTCGCTCGGCTGGTCGACAAGGGCCTCGTGTGCACAGCTCTCACGCGGCGAGCCGACGGAAAGGGCGAATGGAACTGGCGTCCCACCGCCTTGGGCGAGCGGTACCTCGCCACGCACTGCCTGGTCTGCGCCGCCGAGGTGCCCCGCCGTGAGACCGACGGCCCGTGGGTCTGCGGCGAGTGCGCGTGTGAGGAGGAGTGTGCCTGGTGAAGCCCCTGTCGGCCGTGGCCAAACACCCCGGATGCTACAGGATTGTCGGCTCAGGACCAGACGGCCTCGCGTGTCTGATCCTGCATCCGAAGGGCCACCTTCTGCAGGTGATCGCCTCGACTGGCGGCGGATGGGACCACGTGTCCGTGTCCCTCGAAAGCAGGTGCCCGAGTTGGGACGAGATGGCCTTTGTCAAGGGCATCTTCTTCTTCCCCGAGGAACCTGCGATGGAGTTGCATCCCCCAGCCAGCACGTATCGGAACCTGCACCCGTTCTGCCTGCATCTCTGGCGGCCGCAGCGTCGCGAGATTCCACTGCCGCCACTGGAGTTCGTGTGATGCCCACGATGAGCTCGGCATGGCATATCGCCCGCGAGAGCCGCCGCCTCCCCCGCGCGCGGCAGGCGTTTGAGCGTTGGATCGCTCTCCGCACGGGCGACGTGGGGAGGGCGCTCAGGATCATCGAGGAGCGCGAGCGGGCCATCGAAGCCCTGCCCCTCGTCGAGTTCAAGGGGCGGCCGCTCCGCCAGGTCGTCTGCGTCGCGTGTGGCCAGCCCCGCAACTACTGGCCCTCTCACCTGTGGAGCGTCGTGGACCTGACACAGGTGGTCTGCCCCTGGTGCTTGCTCAAAGGCTGATGCCGATGGGTAATGACTGGCTTCACGACAAGACACTCGACCAGCACAAGGCGATCCTGCGCGACTGGCTGAGGGACCCCGACGGGAACACGGACACGCGCGCGATGCGCGGGTGCGTCGCGGAATGGCTCGCGCAGCTCGAGGCCGAGAACCTGGCGCTGCGGAACTTCAAGAACACCGTGGACCGCGCCTCCGAACTCTACGAGGGTGCGCTGCCCTGGCAGCCGACCAGTTGACGGAGGCGCCCCGTGGCCGTCGAGCCCGACTACCTCACCGCCGCTCAGGCCGCCCGCGTGCTCGGGATCACGCCCAGGCGATTCCGCGAACTGCGCGCCGAGCATCCCCTCGCCTGCTACCGATTCGGCGGCGACCACGCGCATCCCCGATTCCGCCGCGCCGACCTCGACCTGTGGGCCGACCGCTTCCGCCACGAGCCCGCGGCGCTGCCCCTCCCGACCGCGTCGAAGCCAACGCCACGCGCCCGCGGGCGCCGCTCGTGGCGCGAGATCGTAGGCCGCGCCCTTGACAACGCCCCTCCACGCGATACACTGGGAGACGGCGTGTTGCGTCCCAACAGCGAGAGGAGCGCGTGACGATGGGACGCATCGTGCAGATCCGTGGCCGCTGGTATGCCGAGTACTGGCACCCGGCCCAGCGGCGCAACGTGAGGAAGCGAGTGGACGGCACTCGGCGGCAGCGCGAGAGCTTCCTGCTCGACTGCCAGTTGCAGGCCCGCCGCGAGGCCGCGGGCCTCCAGAGCGCCGCAACCAACCACGTGGAGATCGAGCCGCTCATCTCGGCCTGGCGGAGCCACAACGCGGGGCGCACCCGCAAGCGCACGTGGGAGAGCTACGCCCTGGGCCTCGCCCGAGTGCTCGACTGGCTCGAGCCGCGCACGCGGCCGCACCTGGTCAGCGACCTTCGCCTGGCCGACATCGAGGCATTCAAGGCGGCGGCCCTCGCCGGCGGCGCCGCCCCTCGCACCGTCGCCATGCGGGTCGGCGCCCTGAAGCAGATGCTTCGCTGGGCGCTACGCGAGGGGCGCATCGCCTCCAACCCCCTCGCCGCCTGGCAGCCGCCTCGGGGCGACAAACGCACCGTGAGACGGGCACTCACGGCGTTCGAGTTCCAGCAACTGCTCAACGCCAGCCCGCCCGAACTGGCCGACGTGTGGCGATTCTTCGTCGCGACCGCAATGCGGGCCGGCGAGGTAACCAGCCTGGAGTGGAACGACGTGGACGCTGACAACCATCGCCTCCGCGTGCGAGCCGAGGTCAGCAAGAGCCGCCGCGACCGCTGGGTCTACTACGGCGACGCCGTCGCCGCGATCCTCGCCAAGCAGCGGCTCCACCTGGCCGAGCGGCCCGACACCGAAACGGCCAGGCGGCTCGTCTTCGTCAGCCCGAGGGGAGCGGCCTGGGGCGACCGCCTCTCGCGGAAGTTCCGAGCCTGCCGCGAGGCGGCCAAACTCCCCGACGGCCTCGACCTCCACTGCCTGCGGCACACCGCCGCCACGCACTTGATCGCCAGTGGGGCCGACGTCAAGACCGTGCAGAGCCACCTCGGCCACAGCTCCGCCACCGTTACCCTGGACGTCTACGCCCACGCCTGGGAGGCCAACTCCCGGCGGGCCGCGGCGTCCCTCGACGGCCTAGCGGGAATGGCCATTGAGACACCCAGCGCGCGCGGGGCGCGCGCAGCGGCAGAGACCGCATGAGGACGGAGTTGTAACCGGTGGAACGGTCGCATCTTACAGCATTGGTCAGGACAGGGCACGGCGGACTCATAATCCGTCGGTCGTCCGTTCGAGTCGGACAGGGCCCACCACCTTCCAGCCGCAAGGAGACACCGATGGCCATTCGCTCTTCCGTCCAGGTGAACCGTCCGGCACCGGGCCGCGGGCTCAGCCGGCGCGCGTTCCTGCGTTCGTCGGCCTCGGCGGGTGCGGGCCTGGTCGTGTTCGCCCGCCCCTTGCGCTCGGCCGAAGCCGTCGAGCCACTCCCCACGCGCGTCCTGGGCCGCACGAAGGCGAAGGTCACAATCCTCGGCCTCGGCACCGCACCCATCGGCGAGGGGCCGGTGGACACCCCCGAAGCATCGAAAATCTTCGGTGCCGTGCTGGACCAGGGCGTGACCTACGTGGACACGGCCCGCAGCTATGGGAACGCCGAAGAGGCCCTGGCCCAGGTGGTGCCGCAGCGCCGCGACCAGCTCTTTCTTGCGACCAAGTGCTGGACCGACTCCGGCGCCCAGGCGCAGAAGCTCTTCGAGACGTCGCTCCGAACGCTGAAGGTGGATTACCTCGACCTCGTCCACATCCACAACATGGGCAACAAGGACCCCGGCAAGGTGCTCGCCAAGGACGGCATTCTGGAGTACCTCCTGAAGCAGAAGGAGGCGGGCAAGCTGCGCTTCATCGGGCTCTCCGGCCACGAGCGGCCGCCCCGCTTTCTCGAAGTGCTCAAGACCGGCCAGATAGACGTGGTGATGCCCGTGATGAACTATGCGGACCGCCACATCTACGGGTTTGAAGACAAGGTGCTGCCCGAGTGCCGCAAGCAGGGTGTCGGGGTGGTCGCCATGAAGGTCTACGTGGGCATCAAAGGCGGCTTCCCCAACCACCGCAAGGGCTCGGTCGGCTGCGTCACGAAGCCCGAGCTCCTGCCCCAGGCGATGGCCTATGTGCTGGACCTCGAGGGCGTGAGCGTGGCCAACATCGGCCCCTACACCATGGAGCAGGCGCTCCAGAACGTCGCGTTCGCCCGCCAGTATAAGCCCCTGGCCGAGGCCGAGCGGGCGGAACTCCTCGCCCTGGGCAAGCAGATTGCCGCCGACATCGGCCCGCGCTATGGCCCCGTGGCCTGACCCCAAGCAGCCGAGAACGAGACAGGCCGCCGGGCGACACCCGACGGCCTGCGTATCGAAGAGCGAGGGGAACGCGCCCCCGAGCGGCTGCGCCCCACGCGGCCCTCACCTGGCGTAGAAGGCCACCATCTCTTTGCAGGTGACGGTCTTGATCTTGCCCGCGTTGCCCGCCTGGCCGAACGCGACCATGCGATCCACGCACACGGCCTTCATCGCCTCGCGGGCGGGCCCCAGGTACTCGCGGGGGTCGAACTTCTCCGGCGTGAGGGCGTAGACCTCGCGGATGGCGGCGGTCATGGCGAGGCGGTTGTCGGTGTCCACGTTGATCTTCCGCACGCCGTTCTTGATGCCGCGCTGGATTTCCTCGACGGGCACGCCCCACGACGGCTTGAGCTTGCCGCCGTACTGGTTGATCTTGGCCTTCAGTTCCTGCGGCACCGACGACGAGCCGTGCATGACGAGGTGGCAGTTGGGCAGGCGCTTGTGGATCTCGAGGATCACGTCCATCCGCAGCACGTCGCCGGTCGGGGGCTTGGTGAACTTGTACGCGCCGTGGCTCGTGCCGATGGCCACGGCCAGTGCGTCCACACCGGTCGCCGCCACGAAGTCGCCCGCCTGAGCAGGGTCGGTGAGGTGCTTGCGGGCCTCGTCGCCCGTGAGGCCGGCGCCGTGGCCGTCCTCGATGCCGCCGAGACAGCCCAGCTCGCCCTCCACCGTGATGCCGCGGGCGTGCGCAGCATCCACCACCTTCTTGGTGACGGCCACGTTGTAGGCGTAGTCGGCCGGCGTCTTGCCGTCCTCCTTGAGCGAGCCGTCAATCATCACCGACGTGAAGTTCTGCTCGATGGCGCTCATGCAGGTCTCGAACGAGTTGCCGTGGTCGAGGTGCATGGCGATGGGGATCTTCGGATAGAGCTCGGCCGCGGCGAGCATGAGGTGGCGCAGGTAGGCATCGTTGGTGTACTTGCGCGCCCCGCGCGATGCCTGGATGATGACGGGCGAGTCGGTCTCCTGCGCCGCCATCATGATGGCCTGAATCTGCTCCATGTTGTTCACATTGAACGCCGCCAGCCCATAGCCGTTCTCCGCAGCGTGGTCCAGCAGCGTTCTCATCGGCACGAGCGACATGTCCGGCCTCCTTCAGAAGGGAATCGAGTCGTCCGCTCCCCGGGCCTCCGCCCGGAGCAAACATTCTGCCACAAACTGACGGCGAATGCAACCGCCGGTCACCGCCGCGGCGGGCGGCTCGCCCGCCTCGCAGAGGTCTGACGAGGCAGGACGTCCCGCCTTCGGCCCCATGGTGTATCACCGCCACCCGCCGTCGCGAGGTGATACAGCATGGCGCTTTGGCGATTTGAGGCCTTCTGTGGGCGTTATTGCCATGCTGTATCACTTTCTCCCTCTCGCAGGTGATATAGCATGAGCGCACGTTGCCCAAGCCCCACAGGCCCGCGTTCAGCGGCCGCGGGGGAGGCGTGGGCGATTTCCGCAGGCAGCTTCTGTTGCAGATTCCCGTAGCGACAAGCGTCCCGCTTGTCGAACGGATGAAGAGAGCCGCAAGCGGGAGAGTCGGCTTGACCCCGTCGCCCACGCAAGTAGAATGGGCAGTGGGGCTGGAACGGCGGGCCGGATATGATGGGATTCCTGCATGCGATGTGCGATGACGCTCGCGGCGGCGGTTCTTGCGGTCAGTGGCGCAGCGGCGGGCGGGCAGAGGGCAGATGCTCTCTTCACGATCGGCACGCCCGATGGTCTGGCGGTTGAGTTCGGCCTCGCCGACCGGCTGTGGCCCGACTACCTCAAGGTCTTCCCCAGACCCGTCGTCTACACCGTCGGCACGAGCCGCGTGGTGGACTGGCCCTATCTCCACCCCAGCAGCAACGACGGTTGGGCGGGGGGGCGGCCACACGTCTTCACCATTCAGTTCCAGGCCCAGGCGGCCCCCACGCAGCCGCTGTTCCTTCTGCTGGGTCTCGCGGATGCGCACCCCACCGAGCCGTCGCAGGTGGCGGTGACGGTGAATGACATCGCCCTGCCCGTGCAGCGTGCCCCCTGCGGCACGGGCGCGGCCGCGCAGGACCCCCGCGCGTGGGCCAAGCCTGCCACAATCGCCCTCGCAGTCCCGCAGGGCGCCGTTCGCCAGGGCCGCAACGCCATCAGCATCGGTCTCTCGGGCGGAAGCTGGGTCATCTACGACTACGTGATGCTCACGCCCGACGCCGCGCCGCCCAAGCTCGAGGAGGCGCCGGACACGCTCCTGGCCGATGCCCTGGCCGGGCCCATGAAGGGAGCCGAGGAGATCGTCTTCGCCGTCCGCCAGCGCGGCCGCGACGGGCACTGGTACGCCAACTTCGGCTACTACGCCGCCAACGACCGGCACGTGCTCTACGGCCCCGGCGGAAGGCTGTGCCGCCTCAACCTGCGCACGGGCGAACTCAAGGTGCTGCTCGACGACCCGCAGGGCGGGGTGCGCGACCCGCAGGTGCATTACGACGGCCGGACCATCCTGTTCTCCTACCGCAAGGGCGGCACACCCTACTACCTGCTCCACGAGATTCAGGCCGACGGCACCGGCCTGCGCCAGCTCACCGCCGGCCCCTACGACGACATCGAGCCCGCCTATCTGCCCGACGGCGGCATCGTGTTCGTCTCGAGCCGCTGCAACCGCTGGGTGAACTGCTGGCTCTCGCATGTCGCGGTGCTCTACCGCTGCGACGCCGACGGCGGCAACATCCGGCCCCTCTCCAGCAACAACGAGCACGACAACACCCCCTGGGTGCTCCCCGACGGCCGCATCCTCTACACCCGCTGGGAGTATGTGGACCGCAGCCAGGTGCACTACCACCACCTGTGGTTCGCCAACCCCGACGGCACGGGGCAGATGGTCTACTACGGCAACCAGCACGGCGGCACCACGATGATAGACGCCAAGCCCATCCCCGGCACGCAGAAGATCGTCGCGTCGTTCTCCCCCGGCCACGGCCAGAACGAGCACGATGGCGTGGTGACGATCGTGGACCCCGCCTCGGGGCCGGACGCGCGGCCCTTCGCGCGCGCCGTGAGCCGCGGCGCGCACTTCCGCGACCCCTACGCCTTCACCGAGGATTGCCTGCTCGTCGCCAGCCGACACGAGATTCTGCTGATGAACGGCCGGGGCCAGACGGCCCCCGTCTACTCCCTGCCCGAGGCCGACCGCAAGACGGGCCTCGAATGCCACGAGCCGCGCCCGCTGGCGCCCCGCCCCCGCGAGAGGGTCATCGCGCCCAGGGCGCATCCCGAGCGCCTCACGGGCCGGCTGGCGCTGGTCAATGTCAACCTCGGCCGAAACATGGCGGGCGTGCAACCCGGCGAGATCAAGAAGCTGCTCGTCCTCGAGACGCTGCCCAAGCCGATCAACTTCACGGGCGGCATGGAGCCGCTGAGCTACGGCGGCACCTTCACCCTCGAGCGCGTGCTCGGCACCGTGCCCGTCGAGCCCGACGGCTCGGCCTACATGGAACTGCCCGCGCTCCGCAGCCTCTTCTTCGTCGCGCTCGACGCCAACGACCTGTCGGTGAAGCGCATGCAGAGCTTCCTCACCGTGATGCCGGGCGAGACGACGAGCTGCGTGGGCTGCCACGAGAACCGCACCGAGGCCCCCCCGCCCGCCAACCTCCTCGCTCTGCGGCGCCCGCCGAGCCCGATCGAGCCCATCGCCGGCGTGCCCGACGTGCTGGACTTCCCGCGCGACGTGCAGCCGATTCTCGACAGGCATTGCACGAAGTGTCACGGCTACGAGAGGACCGAGGCGGGCGGCCCCCGCTCCGGCGGCGTCATCCTCACCGGCGACCGCGGCCCCATGTTCTCCCACAGCTACTTCACCCTCAGCGCCCTCCAGCAGTTCGCCGACGGGCGCAACCGCCCGCAGAGCAACTACCCGCCGCGCACCCTCGGCAGCTCGGCCAGCCCCTTGATGAAGAAGATCCTCGCCAAGCACCACGGCGCACAGCTTTCGCCCCACGAGCAGAAGATCGTGCGCCTGTGGATCGAAACGGGCGCACCCTACCCCGGCACCTACGCCGCGCTCGGCACCGGCATGATCGGCGGCTATGCCCAGAACAGCCTCGACCGCTCCGACACCCGCTGGCCGAGCATGAAGGCCGCGGCCGCCGTCCTCGCCCAGCGCTGCGCAGGCTGTCACCAGGGGAGCCTCGCCCTCCCCTCCTCCCCGAGCGACAACATGGGCATGCCGCCCTGGGAGATCCACTACGGCAGCCCGAAGCTGCGCTTCTCGCGCCACATCCTCTACAACCTCAGCCGCCCGGAGAAATCGCTGCTCCTCCTCGCCCCTCTCGCCGCCAACGCCGGCGGATACGGCCTCTGCAAGGACCCTGCGAAAGCCGACGAGTTGACGGGCGCGGCGCTCGCCGTGTTTGCCAATGCCCAGGACGCCGACTACCAGAAGCTCCTCACAGCCATCCGCGAGGCCAAGGCCCACCTCGAGACAATCAAGCGGTTCGACATGCCCGGCTTCGTCCCCCATCCAGCCTGGGTGCGCGAGATGAAACGCTACGGCGTCCTGCCCAACGACCTGCCCGCGGAAGCGCCGCTGGACCCCTACGTGGTCGAGCAGGCCTACTGGAAGTCGCTCTGGCACCGCCCACCCCCGACTCAGGCGAAGCCGCAATAGCGACGCAACTTCCCAGTTCACCTTGACATCCGCGCGGCCAGTCGGTAGAATCCCCGGGAGTGGGGAGCGCGGACCGGGGTGAGCACATGGCTCGTTCGATCAAGTGCCCGCACTGCGGGCAGGTCATGAAAGTCAGCGAGCAAGCCGCCGGCAAACGGGTGGACTGCCCCGCCTGCAAGAAGGCTTTCCTGGCGCCCAAAGCGCTGGCGACGCCGCCAACGCCCGCCGGAGGGCCGCCGCCTGCAACCACCCCCAACCGCGTCTGGTACGTGCATGTCGATGGGCGGAACGACGGGCCGCACACCGCCGACACCGTGGTCGAGCAGGTCAAGACGGGCCGCCTCGACGCGCATACGCTCGGGTGGCGCGAGGGCATGAAAGACTGGCAGCCCCTGGGCGAGATGCCCGAGTTCCAGGGGGCCTTCAGCGCGCCGCCGCCCGTCGGCAAGCCGCACGCGCACAAGCCGCGGGCCCAGGGCGCCGAGCAGGAGCCCCACGCACACTACCGCCCAGGCAGAACACGCCGAGACACGGCGATCGGGTTCTGGGTGGCAGGCGGGCTTGGCCTCGCCATTCTCGTCGCCATCCTGATCGTTGCCAACCGGCGCGAGGAGCCGCCGCCCCCGCGCCGCCCTGTGGTGGTCCAGCAACCCCTGCCTCCCGAGCCCACGGCCCCGACCACCTCGACGACGCCCGGGGTCAAAGTCATCCACGGCCCGCGCCCGCTCGAGCCCACCAAGGCCCCCGTCAAGGCCGAACTGAGCAACGCGAAACTCATGGCCAACCTGGTGGCCGACCTCGACAAGGGCTTCAAGGACGCCATCGCGGGCCACACCAAGGCGATGGCCAAGCCGATCTTCGCCCTGATCACGAAGTGCCGGAGCCACGCCGAGAAACTCGCGGCCCGCGACTGGGGCCCCTACAAGAGCGAGATGGAGACGCTGATTCGCCGCCTCAACGAGGCGGCCAGCGGCCTCGACGTGACGCTGAAGGAGCGAGCCGTGGCCTGGGGCCTCGGCGACGGCCTCGACGAGAAGAAGCGGGCGGAGATCCTCGAACTGAACCAGTACGACTGGCTCACGCGGTGGCAGAAGATCCTGGCGGATGAGGTCGAGAAGGTGCGGAAGAAGGGCATGGAGTTCTGAGCCGCCGGCGCGTCGCCGCCCCCGCCGACCTCACGGCCTACACCTCCAGAACCTCGAAGCGTTTCATGCGATACGTGCAGCCGACGTTGACGGCGCGCACGGCCCCCACCTCGCGCCGCTCGAGCGAGTGGCTGTGCCCGCACACGGCGTGGCGCACCTTCGGGCAACGCACGAGCGTCTGCCCGAGGCCCACACTGCCCATGAACGCGTTGCCGAAGGCCCACGTCGGGTCGTGCTTGCGCTGGAGCATCTCGGGGAACGGTATGTGGTGCGTGACGGCCACGACGGTGCGCGCCTGGGCCTCGACCGCTGCAAGCTGAGCCGCGAGCCGTTCGAGCGTGAGCTGATTGAAGGCGGGGTCGGTGAAGCCCCAGCGGATCATCGCGCCGTCCATCCAGCGCGAGTTGGCCCGCAGGCCGGCCGGGGCAATGTCGGCCGTGTCCGCAACCAGGCGGGCGAAGGCGGGATCGTGCAGGGCGTAGCCGGGAGCCACCTTGTGTTCGTAGAAGCGCAGCGGCACCCCGAGCCTGTCGTCGCGGAACGAGTAGTCGTACCAGCCGATGGTGCCCACAAAGGCCACGTCGCCGAGCACCCTCGGCCCGGCGTCGAGATCGTGAAAGCCGTAGGCGCGCGCCGCCTCCGGAATCAGGCGGTCGTAGAGGGCGAAGGAGTCGCCCTGGCGGGTCCACAGATCGTGGTTGCCGGCGACCAGCAGGCGCTCGCCGTGGAACGGCTCGAACAGGCGCAGGCAACGCTCGAGCAGCGCGAGGTCGTGGGCGAACGTGTCGCCGGCCAGGGCCAACACATCGCCGCCGGCGCGGCACATCTCCGCCGCCAGAGCGTCCACCCGCTCGCGGTGCTCGGGAAACTCGTAGTGCAGGTCGGCGGTGGCTAGAACGCGCACGGCCTAGTCGCGTCGCGTCGGCGCCAGGCGCTTGCAGCCCTTGCGGCGACGCCTGCTGAGGACCTTGCGGCCGCCGCGTGTCTTCATGCGCGCGCGGAAGCCCTTCTGGCGGACCCGGTGCAGCGTGCTCTCGCGTTGCTTGATCTTCATCTACGTCCCTAGCGCTGGTTATAAGCGTTTGACCTTCGCGAATGATGCTGTATTATACGAACCTGCGAGGCCGCTGTCAAACAGACCACGGGGGCCGAGGCATTGCGGAGACAGACGCCCAACCGCGCGCTGGGAACCTTCATGGCCGTCGCCGTCCTGGCGTTGCTGGGCGGCTGGGCCTCGCTGCTCCTGGCGCGGAGCCGCGAGGCCGCCCCTCCCCTGCCCCCGTATGAGGTGCCCACGGTTGCGCTCGACGAGCCGTTACCGCCGCCGCCCCCGGGCCGTCTCGCCGCTCGGCAGGTCTTGCGGCTCAACAACAGCGCCGAGCCCGCCACCCTCGACCCCGCGAAGATGACGGGGCTCCACGAGCTGAACATCGCCCTCGCGCTCTTCGAGGGCCTCACGACACTCCATCCCAGGACCCTCCGCCCCGTGCCCGGCGTGGCCGAGAGCTGGGACGTTTCGCCCGACGGCCGCCGCTATGTCTTCCGCCTTCGCCCGGCGCGCTGGAGCAATGGCGAGCCGCTGACGGCGGCCGACTTCGTCTGGTCGTGGCAGCGGGTGCTCGACCCCGCCACGCAGGCGAAGTATGCCTCGCTCCTCTACTGCCTGGAGGGCGCGCGCCCCGGCTCGGGGCCGCCCGGGTTCCGCGCCCTCGACGAGCGGACCCTCGCGGTGCGCCTGGAGGCGCCGATCCCCTACTTCCTCGAGCTTCTGGCGTTTGCCACCTTCGCCCCCGTGCCCCGGAGTTCCGTGGAGGCCCACCAGGAGCGGTGGACGCGTCCCGGCGCCCTCGTGTCCAATGGGCCCTTCATCCTCGCCGAATGGCGCCCATTCGAGCACATCCTGCTCAGGCGGAACCCGCACTACTGGGATGTCGGCCGCGTGGCGCTCGAGGAGATTGACGTGCTGGCCGTCAGCGATGCCGAGACGGCGCTCAAGAAGTGCCTGAACAATGAACTCGACTGGATTCGCGAGCTGCCCGGCGAGAAGGTGGCCGCGGCCGCGCGCCTGCCCGGCTTCCGCTACGCACCGCAACTGAACACGTACTTCTTCCGCTTCAACGTCGGCCGCCCGCCGCTCGACGACCGCCGCGTGCGGCAGGCGCTTAATCTCGCGGTGGACAAAGAGAGCATCGCCCGTTACCTCCTGCGGGCCGGCCAGCGGCCCGCCCGCAGCTTCGTGCCGCCCATCCTGCCGGGCTACACGCCGGCGGAAGGCCCCGCGTACGACCCCGAACAGGCCCGTCGCCTGCTCGCCGACGCGGGCTTTCCGGGCGGGCGCGGCTTCCCGCGTCTCGCGCTCCTCTACAACTCCAGCGGCTCGCACCAGCAGATCGCCGAGGCCATCCAGCACATGTGGAAGGCCGAACTCGGCATCCGCATCGCCCTGACCAATCAGGAGTGGGGCGTCTACCAGGCCTCCATGCAGAATCGAGACTACGACATCGCCCGCTCGTCCTGGGTTGCCGACTATGCCGACCCGAGCAGCTTCCTCGACTGCTTCACGACGGGCAGCGGCAACAACCGCACGGGCTGGAGCCACGCGGGCTACGACGAGCGGCTGGCTCTCGCCGCGCGCGAGACGGACCCGGCCCGCAGGATGGCCATCCTCCGCGAGGCCGAGCGGATTCTGGTCTGCGACGAAATGCCCATCCTGCCTCTCTACTTCTACGTCAACGCCTATGTCGTCCATCCCAGGGTGCGGGGCGTCTACGACAACTGGCGCAACTTCCACCCCTATCAATACGTCCATATTGCGGCGGATTGACCCCATGCTCGCCTTCGTGCTTCGACGCCTGGTTGCCTCCGCCGTCACGCTTCTGGCCATCGTGGTGCTGTCGTTCGCGCTGATGCGCGCCGTGCCCGGCGGGCCGTTCGACCAGGAGAAGCCGCTCGACCCCAGGATTCGCGAGCGTCTCGAGGCCAGCTACGGCCTCAACGACCCCATCGCAGTGCAGTGCCTGCGGTATGTGGGCAGGCTGCTTCGCGGGGACTTGGGGCCGTCGCTGCGGCGGCCCGATGCCTCGGTGAACGGCATTCTGGCCGCGGGCTTCCCGAAGTCGGCGCTCCTGGGCGGCACGGCGCTGCTCATCGCGCTTCTGGTGGGCGGCCTGGCGGGCGTTTACGCGGCGCTCCACCACAACACGATGCGCGATCACGCGGCCATGGGGCTGGTGATGATCGGCGTCTCCATTCCGAGCATGGTCCTCGCCCCGCTGCTCGTGAGCCTGTTCGCGCTCACGCTCCACTGGTTTCCCACGTCGGGCTGGGGCACGCTCGGCCACCTGGCGCTGCCCGCGACGGCTCTCGGCCTCGCCTACGCGGCCCGCATCGCGCGCCTCACGCGCGGCGGCATGCTGGAGGTGCTGCGGCAGGACTTCATCCGCACGGCCCGCGCCAAGGGGCTCTCGGAGGGGGCCGTCGTGCGCCGCCACGCGCTGCGGCTGGGGCTTGCGCCGCTGGTCTCCTATCTCGGGCCGGCGACGGCCAGCATCCTCACGGGCTCGTTCGTCATCGAGCAGATCTTCGCGATCCCGGGCATGGGCGCCCACTTCATCAACGCCGCAACCGACCGCGACTATCCCCTCGCTCTCGGCACCGTGCTCGTCTACAGCACGCTGCTGGTCGTCCTGAACCTCGTAGTGGATGTTGTCCAGGCCCTGCTCGACCCGAGGATCCGCCCCGAATGAGCACCGGCACGCCCCCACACGACGACGAACGCTCGGCATCCTGCGAGGGGATGTCCCCGGGCCGGCTGGCGTTGCGGCGCCTGCTGGCCAATCGGTTGGCCGCCGCCAGCGCGCTCTTCCTCGTCGCGCTCGGGCTGCTCGCCCTCGGCGCGCCGCTGCTGGCGCCGCGCCCCTACGACGCCGTGGAGTTGCCCGAGGCCCTCAAGCCTCCGTCGGCTGGCCATTGGCTGGGCACCGATGCGCTTGGCCGCGACCTCCTTTCGCGCCTCCTCTACGGCGCCCGCGTGTCGCTGGCCGTTGGCGTTGTGGCCACCGTGGTCAGCCTGGTCATCGGCGTCTCCTATGGCGCCATCGCCGGCTACGTGGGCGGGCGCACCGATAACCTGATGATGCGGTTCGTGGACGTGCTGTACGGCCTGCCGTTCATGTTCCTTGTCATTCTCATCGTGATGATCGCGGGGCGGAGCCTTCTGAACCTCTTCATCGCGTTGGGCGCGGTGCAGTGGCTCACCACGGCGCGGATCGTGCGGGGGCAGGTGATGTCGCTGAAGGAACGCGAATTCGTCGAGGCGGCCCGCGCGCTGGGCGCGGGACCGCTCCGCCTGATCTTCCGTCACATCGTGCCCAATCTCCTCGGCGTCGTCATTGTTTACGCCACACTGAACGTCCCCGCCGTCATGCTCCAAGAGGCGTTCCTGAGCTTCCTGGGCCTGGGCGTGGAGCACCCGATGCCCAGTTGGGGCACCCTGATGGCCGAGGGGGCCCGCTCGATGGAGGTCTGCCCCTGGCTCATGGTCTTTCCGGGCGTCACCTTCTCGCTCACGCTGCTGGCCCTCAACTTCCTCGGAGATGGCCTCCGCGACGCGCTCGACCCCCAAAGCCGCTGACGCCGAGTGTGCCGCCCAGAGCAATGCGCTATAATCTGGGGCGCCCGCGTCCCCCGCTTCCCCCTGGAGGATGCCTCCCGTGATCGCCGTCGGCACCTCGGGATATCAGTACTCGGACTGGAAGGGGCCCTTCTACCCCGACTCGGTGCCGAGGGGCGGCGAGCTGGAGTACTATGCGGAGCATTTCAACACGGTCGAGCTGAACTTCACGTACTACCGCATGCCCAGCTTCCGCACCATCGAGGCGATGGTGAAGAAGACGCCGCCCGGTTTCACCTTCTGGGTGAAGGCCAACGAGGCCACCACGCACCAGCAGGACCGTAGCGTGGCCGCGGCGTTCAACGAGGCGATGGCGCCGGCGCGCGAGGCGGGCCGCCTGGCGGGCGTGCTGTGCCAGTTTCCCTACTCCTTCCGCAACACCGAGCGCCACCGCGCCTATCTCGCGGCGCTGGCCGAGGACTTCCCCCACGACCCGCTGGTCGTGGAGTTCCGCAACGCCCAGTGGGCGAACCAGGCGGTCTTCAGCTTCCTGCGGGCCCACAGGCTGGGGTTCTGCTGCGTGGACGAGCCGGCCCTCCCCGGCCTGATGCCGCGCATCGCCGTCGCCACGGCCCCGACGGCCTACGTCCGCTTCCACAGCCGCGATGCCAGCAAGTGGTACGAGGGCGGCGGCAAGGAGCGCTACAACTACCGCTATCGCCGCGACGAACTCGAGGAATGGCTGCCCAAGATCCAGCAGCTCGACGCCGAAGCCGAGAACGTCTACATCTTCTTCAACAACTGCCACGCGGGGCACGCTGCCGTCAACGCCGAAGAGTTCAAGAAGCTCCTCGCTGACCTGGGGGTGATCAGGTGATGCCGCAGCGGGTGTGGGCAGGAATTGTGGGCACGGTGGTTCTCTCTGGCGCCGGAAGGGCTCGCATAGGGTAGCCCAGGGCAACGCCCTCATCTTCTCCCACACGTGAGGGCCTTGCAGCCCGCGAACGCGGGCGACCGGGCCGTAGCCCAGGGCGACCGAAGGGAGCCCTGGGACGGACGTCCCCGCCCGTCCAAGCCCCCGAAGGGGGCGTTTCACGCCTTGAATCGCCCCCCTTCGGGGGCTCCCCCCTGGGGCCGCCTCTCCCCAGGGCTCCCTTCGGTCGCCCTGGGCTACCCTCAAACGCCCTCTTCGGGGGCTAGACCCCGCCCCCCGGAAGATGTGGGCGAAGAGCAGGGCAACGCCCTGGGTTGAGTGGGATCCACGGGTCCAGCCTTGAAAGGGCGAGATGGAAGCTCTCTATTTCGCCCTTTCAGGGCTACGACCGGGGCGGTCTTGTTCCCAGGGCGCTGCCCTGGGCTATCCCATTTCGCTCCTTCGGGGCTCCCGCAGCCACCTACAATTCCGGCCCACACCCGCCGCAGCCCCCGCCTTGACATCGCCAGGGGAGCGTGTACACTGAAAGTGTAACCTTCAGGAGCGCGGCCGTGGCCTCCATGAACATCAAGGCAGCTCGCAAGCAGTTCAGCGACATTGTCCGCGCCGCGGAACGTGGTGAGACGGTGGTGCTCACCCGTCGCGGCAAGAGCGTGGCCCGCATCGCGCCCGCCGCAGAAGCAGGAGGCGCCCCGTTGCCCGACCTCCGAGCCTTCAGGGCCTCGATTGCGCGGAAGGGGCAACCGTTGTCTCGCACGGTCGTCGGCCTGCGCGACGAGGAACGCTACTGATGGCCTACCTCGACACAAGCCTGCTCGCGGCCTACTACTGCCCCGAGCCCCTGAGCACGGCGGTTCAGAAGGCCATCCTCGAGACAGCGAGCCCAACGATCAGCCCGCTCGTCGAGATCGAGTTCTGCTCCGCCGTCGCACTCAAGGTGCGAACGCGGGAGTTCGATGGCGCGACGGCCAACAAGGTTGTGTCCTTGTTCCGGCTTCACGTTACCGACCACCGCTACGCAATCGTACCCATCGAAGCCCGCGAATATGACCTGGCACGCGAGTGGATCGGGCGCTTCGCCGTGCCGCTCCGCGCGCTCGACGCGCTGCATCTGGCAGCCGCCTTCGCCAACGACCTGACGCTCCTCACCACGGACAAGCCCCTGGCCCGCTGCGCGCAGCAGTTCGGCGTCAAGCACCGCCTCATCTCCTGACGAGGGCGTTCCCGTGCCAAGTGTGCTCTCCGCCTTTGTGCTCGCCGCCTCTGCTTTCGGGGCAGTCCGAGCCGCTGAGGCGGCCACCCCAGCGGCCCCATCCTCAGACCCGCCGGCCATCGCCAGGCCGCTGCTGGCGTATTGGACGTTTGACGAGGACTCGGAGGCGGTCGTTCGCGACGCGAGCGGCAATGGCCAGGATGCTTCATCCCTGGGCGGCCAAGGCAGGTTTCCGCGTGTGGAGGGGGTCTATGGCTCTGCCGTCAACTTCTCCGGCCACCACATGCTCGGCGTGCCCGCCAAGCCTGACTTTGCGGCGGTGCGGAAGCTCTCGCTGAGCGCCTGGGTGCTGCCCGTGACCCTCGACAAGGAACGCTACCGCGAGATCTTCCGCAAGGAGGACGGCGACCAGCGCGTGCTCTTCTCGTTCCAGGAGTTCGGGCGGGTGCTGTCATTCGGGCTGAACGCCGGCGGCTACGCCGAGTGCGACGCGGCAATCACCCCCGCCCAACTGCTCGACGGCTCGTGGCATCACTGCGCGGCGACGTTCGACGGCAAGACGATGCGGGTCTACCTCGACGGCAAGGAGATCGGCGCGCTGGAACGCTCGGGCGCCCTGGCCGCGGGCGGCTCGGCCCCCGGCTGCATCGGTTCGTCCAACGGCGGCGAGTGTTACCAGGGCGCGATGGACGACCTTCGCATCTACAAAGACGCGCTGACCGCCGACGACGTGGCGACGCTCTACCGCCACGGCCTGAAGGCCCAGGAGAAGTTCCATCGCGACGCCGAAGCCGACCTTCAGGCGTTCTTCACCGCGGGCAAGACGTTCGCCGAAACGCTCGCCGCCTCGCGCCGCCGCTTCGCCGCCAGCGCCATCCCCGCCACGCCCAGGCTCCTCGCGGCTCTGCGGCTGCGGCTCAAGGCTGCCTTCCCCGGCGACTTCGACCGCTTCGTGGCCGCCACGGGGCTCAGTCCCGTGGACTACGTTGTGGCCAGGGGCAACAGCTTCAACCTCCGTGAGGCGGGCCGCCTCGTCGAGATGATGGTGGAGTACAAGCCCCTCACCGAAGCCCAGTGGAGAAGGCAGTCGCCCGCCGATCTCGCCCGCTGGAAGGAGGCCGAGGCCATCGAGCAGCGTTTCGAGGCCCTCAAGGCCCAAGGCGATGCCGCCGCCTTCGCGCCCGACTGGCTCGAGGTGATGCTGGAGGCGGCGAAGCGCGTGACGCTTCGCCCATACGTCCAGGAGGCCGTCGCCCCCTACGTCAAGCCCTCCACACCGGAGACACGGAACCCGACTCCGGATGAGGCACGCCAGGCACTGGAGCGCGACTGGCTTCACCAGGCCGACCACAACCCATCGCCCGAACGCATCGAGAGCGAGATTGCCTGGACTCGCGCGCTCGCCGACAGAATACAGAGAGAAGACCGCCTGAAGGCGGGACTAGATGCCCGAGCCGACTTCAGCGTGGAGCTGGGTGAACTTGAGAAAATCGAGAGGCAGCTCGCCGCGCCCAGCCGCGACGCCTATTTCAAGGTGCGCGAGATCAAGCGGCGCATTGCCTTCAAGAACCCCGTCGTAGACTTCACCAGGCTGCTCTTCGTAGACATGCCCTTCCCGCAGGGCTCCGAATGGCCCCACGAGACGCGCCACCGCCTCGGCTACATGGCCGTGCCCGGCGGCCGGCTGCTCATCCTCGACGGCCTCTCACCCGAAGGCAAGCTCACACAACTGATGCCACAGCCGCCCTTCCACGGCTCCTTCTGGCGACCCGACCTCTCCTGGGATGCCACGAGGGTGCTCTTCTGCTTCAAGCCCCACAACGAGAAGTCGTTCCATCTCTACGAGATCGGCGTAGACGGCTCGGGCCTGCGGCAACTGACGGACGGCCCCTACGACGACTTCGACCCGATCTACCTGCCCGATGGCGAGCACATCGTCTTCTCCACCACGCGAGGCCACACCTACGTCCGTTGCATGCCGCCCACCAACGCCTACGTGCTGGCCCGCTGCGACCGCGACGGGCGGAACATCTACCTCATCTCGGCCAACAACGAGCCCGACTACCTGCCCTCCGTGATGAACGACGGCCGCCTCGTCTACACCCGCTGGGAGTACACCGACAAGCCCCTCTGGCGCGCCCAGGGCCTCTGGACCGTGAACCCCGACGGCACCCACGTGAGCACGCTCTGGGGCAACCAGAGCGTGTGGCCCGACCTGCTGAAGGACGCCCGCAGCATCCCCGGCTCGCGCCGCGTGATGTTCACCGGCTCCGCCCACCACAACTGGTTCAGCGGCTCGGTGGGCATCATCACGCCGGGCGACGGCTTCAACTTCCCCGCCGGCCTCACCAAGGTGACCGCCGACGTCGCCTGGCCCGAATCGGGCAACGGCCCGATTGACCCCATCGAATCGCCCGACTACCACCGCAGCGGCACCTACAGCGCCTACTACTCGCCCCACCCTCTGAGCGAGCGAGACTTCCTCGTCTCGGCCAATCGAGGGGGGAAGTTCGTGCTCTACCTGATGGACACCGATGGCAACCGCGAACTGATCTACGAGGGCGTGAACAACGTGTTCCATGCCATCCCCCTCAAACCCCGTCCCCGGCCCCCGGTGATTGAAGATCGCGTCGAGTGGCCGACCCGCGAGGACCGCCTGTCGCCGAAGGATGGCGTGATCTACAGCGGCAACGTCTACAGCGGCGCTCCCGATGAACTGCGCGGCAAGGCCCGCTTCCTCCGCATCCTGAGCATTGACCACAAGACCTACACCTACTGGCACAAGCGCCCCTATCTCTCCACCGGGCCGGTCGTCTCCGCCGTGCAATCGGAAGGCGTCAAGCGCGTCCTCGGCACCGTGCCCATCGAGGCCGACGGCTCGGTGAGCTTCCACGCCCCGAGCGGCATTCCGCTGCACTTCCAACTGCTCGACGAGCGACAGCGGGCGCTCCAGACCATGCGCAGCTTCGTGAACGTCATGCCCGGCGAGCGCCGCGGCTGCCTCGGCTGCCACGAACTCCACAGCGTCGCACCCGAACCCTATGCCAGGACCGCCGCGATTCAGCGCCAGCCCAGCAGCATCACCCCGCCGCCCTGGGGCAGCGACACGGTGAGCTGGGACCGCTACGTCCGCCCCATCCTCGACAAGCATTGCGCGAAGTGCCACACGGGCGACGGCAAGGGCAAGGCGAAGGTGGACATGACGCCTCGCCCCGGCGGCCTGGGCTTCGACGAGACCTACTGGCTCTTCACTGGCCGCCCCGCCTGGGGCGCGGCCTACGCGCCCCCGAAGAACCCGCCGCCCGGCTTCGGCATCGCCGACATGCTCATGGTCGAGGGCTACGACCAGCGCGACCCGCGCGGCTACGAAACACCCCCGCCCATGACCCGCCTCTCCTACAAGAGCCGCCTCATTGACACCGCCTCCAGCGGCAAGCACAACGACGTGAGACTCCCGCCCGACGACCTCCTTCGCCTCATTCTGTGGGTGGACGCCATGTGCCCTTACCTCGGCGACGAGGAGGTGCGGGCGATAGACGACCCCGAGTTCCAGGGCGTAGACTGGCTGGCCATCCGCCCCCGCATCAAGACCGCCCCGCGCATCGTGCGACCAGGGCCGGTGGATTGACCTTGACCTCCCGCAGGTTCGGATACCTCCGGGAGGTCAGGCGCAGAGCTGCCGCGATGGTGAACACCGCGTCATGCCCGGCGTGTGGAGGCATCTCTCCTGCCTGAGAGCCCGACAGGAGAGACTCCTCGACTTCGCAAGGCTCCGCTCGGAATGACCGCTTCACAGGGCTTGCGCCGGGGAGGTAGCGTTGTCATGCTAGCCGCTATCGCGGAATCCGCCGCAGCTACAGCGCAACTGTCGAGACGACCAGATTCTCCTCGGCCTCGAAGAGCTGATAGACGCGCTGTGCCCAGGCATAGGCGGCCTCGGCTTCAGCCTGGGGCAGACGGCGCCGCATGTGGTCCACCGGACCCGCCAGGACCAGTCGTCGCGGGGCCACGCACGCGGCCACCTCGGGCAGGTCGCACACGGGCAGGATGCCGCTCACGAAGTCGGGCGGCCGCCAGGAATGGAACTCGTTCGTCGCCAGGGCGCGGTAGCTGACAAGGCCATTGCAGCAGACGGTCGTGGTGATCCGCTCGTCCAGTGCGGCGGCGAAGAGCGCGAGCAGCGCGCCGCTCCCCTGCCCCACGATGCTCAGGCGGGCGGGGTCCACCTCGGGCCGCTCGGCCAGCACGGCGATGGACCGCAATACGTCGTGGACCCGCCTGCCCACCAGGCTGTGGCCCAGCATGCCGTACTGGTAGAAGTGATAGCCGTCGGTGCCCATGAACGCGTAGTCGCGCGGGACAGCGCCGATGGAATGCGTCTCGCCGACGCCGCGCACGTCAATGGCGAGCACGACGTTCCCCTCGTTCGCCAGCATCTCGATGACGCCGGCGGGGCCGGCTTCGGCGTCCTTGCCCTGCTCGTGGACGTAGAGGATGCCGGGCCTGCGCTCAGGGTCTTTGTCGGGCACGAAGAGCAGCGCGGGAACCGTGATGCCGCGCTCGCTGCGGAACGTGAGCTGCTCGATGCCGCACTTGCCGCGGTAGAAGACGCCCACCTGGTCGCAGGGCGGCGCCCCCGGGCCGCTGGGGCAGTTGAGGAGCTCGCGCAGGCGCGAGCGGAGGCTGGTCTGCCACTCTTCGGCCTCGCCGCGGGTCGCCAGCTCGGGCGGCGGGGGCGGCAGCGTGAGGGCGCGGTCGCGGGTGAAGCAGAACACCGTGCGGCTGCCGAGGTTGTGCACCTGCCCGTCGGGCGCGCACCGGAGGTCCTCCTCCCGTTCGAGCGGCATGTCGGGCTCGCGGGTGTCGGCGCCGGGGTCGCCCAGCCAGAGCTGGAGCCACTGGCAGGCCGCCTCACGAAGGGGCTGGCTGAAGCCGTGCTCGCCTTCGGCCACGACGAGGTCGGCCATGCCCTCGGCCCCGAGAATGGCGTACATCCGCTTGACCTCGTCGAAGGCGCGCCGCGTGCCCTCGATGGGGAAGTAGTCGTGGCTGGCCGCGCCGATGCGCACGGCGCGCGGCGCCCCTGCGATGAGCAGGTCGCTGTGGTCAATGCCGCGCTCGATGGCGTGGTCCTGCACCTGCTCGGCATCGGCGATCATGCCCGTGGCGAGCCAGGCTTCGCGGCTGGTGATGTAGCAGACGGGCATCGCGGCGCGGAGGCGGTCGTCCAGGGCGAAGAGGTAGGCCGTGAGCGTGCCGCCGCCCGAGCAGCCGGTGCAGCCGAGGCGGGTCACGTCCACCTCGTCGCGAAGACACAGGTAGTCGAGGGCGCGGATCCCATCCCAGATGCGGTAGCTGGCCAGATTGACGCCCGTCAGCAGGCTCTGGGTGCCGGCGTACTCGTGCTCGGGGCAGCAGAGGCCCACGCGCGAGTCGCCCTTGAGGGCGTCCCAGTACTGGCTCCGTTCGCCCTGGCCGAGGGGGTCGTAGACGAGCACCGCGAAGCCGCCGGCCGCGAGCGCCTGGGCGAGTCTCTGGTACTCGGGGTACGCCTTGCCCTCCCGCGCGTGGCCGCAGGGCACGAGCACGGCGGGCGCCGCATCGCGGCGGCGCTCGGGCAGGTAAAGGTTGGCCGTGACGTAGAAGCAGGGGCGGCTCTCGAAGATCACCTTCTCGATCGTGTAGCCGCGCCGGAGGAGTCGCCCGAGGCGGCGCGGGTTCAGTGGCGTCCGCTCGGGCAAGCCTCCGATCAGTTGGGTGAACGTGTCGCGCACGTAGCGCTGGTGCTCGAGCACCTCGTCGGGCGTTTGCACCTTCTGCTTGCGGGCGCGCATCTGCTCGAAGAGCGGCGCGCCAAGAGCCAGAAGGTGTTCGAACACCATCGCAGAGAGGTCTCTGCTGCCAAGGACGCTGGAGGGTTCCGCCACGGCTGGTTCCTGCCAAGGGACTCGGGCTGGGGCCGACTGCCCTCCCATTATACCGAAGCCGCCCCCCGCTCCCAACTTCGGCGGAGGGTTCGCCCCAAGCATTGAACAAAGCCCCGCCCACGAGCGTCAGAGCCTGTAGGCGGCTGGCGGTTGGCCGCAACTGAGTGTATAATGTCGTCGGAGTAACGCCTCTGCTCAATCAACCGGGGACTCAGGCACGCACCTCAAATGGCGGGGCGGTTCGTAGTGCGGGCTTCAGCCCGTATCTGGCGTCCAGGATACGGCCTGAAGGCCGCACTGCGAACCCCTCCTTCGTTCGGGTGAAGTGTCCCCTGGCGAAGGTCGAGCCGCACACCTGGGAATGGAGATTTCGATGGGAAGGACAACACGTGGCGGCAGGACGAATTGGTTGCTTCTCCTGGCCCTTCTTCCGATGGCCCTGGTCGTTCTGACCGCCTGTGATGAGCTCCAGGGCTACCTCCCGCCGCCGCCGCAGCCGCCGCCCCCGCCCCCGACCGCTACACCGCCGCCTCCGCCGCCCGTTGTCGTGCAGCCGCCGCCCCCGGTGGTCGTCCAGCCGCCGGTCGTCGTGCAGCCGCCTCCGCCCCCTGTAGCGGACCAGCCTCCGATCCAGCCCCCCGAGGCCGGCCCGGTGTGGGTGGATACCATCAGCTTCGACCCGAACCAGGTGGCTCTTCAGGCTATAGGCGGGCGCTGGTTCCTGGCGACTCCCGACGTCACGCTGCTGGCCTTCGAGAACGACGAGGCAAGCGCCCGTCAGGCGCTCAATGTCATCCGCTTCTACCGGATGAACCAGCAGTGCTCGATCGGGCGGCCGATGCCTCTCCTCCAGTACTACCTGGTCAACGGCCAGCCCCCGATGGGGCCGATGCCCGGCGAAATGGCGCTGCCCCTCGACCCGGCCCGCCTCGATGTGGCTCAGGTGAACGACCGCTGGATGCTGGTGCAGGGAAACGTGTGGCTGCTGGACTTCGGCCTCGCGGAGATGGAGGCCCGCGCGGCGCTGGCCGTCGTCCGCAACTCGGGCTTCACACACATCTGCTTCGTCGGCCAGCCGCAGCCCCGGATGGTCTACTTCCGAGCCGGCGGAGCCGGCGCCCTGCTGCCGTTCGTGCAGGCGCGGCTCGTGGCCGAGCCGCCCTGTTACTCGGGCCCGTTGCCGGCGACCATCGGCTTCCGGGGCTGGATCACGGCCGCGCAGCCGTGCGACGTGCAGTACGCCTTCGTGCGCAGCGACGGCGGGGTGGGGCCGGCCCGCATGCTCCGCTTCCCGCAGGCGGGCGTGGCCGAAGTGACGACGGAACTGCCCGTGGCGCAGGAGTGCACGGGCTGGCTCGCGCTGCGCATCCTGTCGCCGGTCGTCACCCAGTCGGAGCAGGCCTTCTTCGAGGTGCGTCCGCCGGCGCGCCCGCTGGTGCAGGCGTCGCTCCTCGCGCAGCCGCCCGTGTACATCGGCCGCCTGCCTGCGCTCGTGCGCTTCTTCGGGCGCATCGCCGTCGGCCAGCCCTGCGACGTGCAGTACGCCTTCGTGCGCAGCAACGGCGCCATGGGGCCGGTGCAGACGCTCCGCTTCGTGCAACGCGGCGTGCAGCACGTCACCGACGACTGGGCGCTCCACCACGACTATGTCGGCTGGGCGGCCATCCGCATCCTGTCGCCCGTGGATTTCACCTCGGAGGTGGCGCCCTTCGAGGTGCGCTCGGGCGGGCACCGACGCATCCAGGTCAGCCTGACAGCGGATCCCGCCCTCTATGGCGGCCCGCTGCCGGCCCCGATTGACTTCCGCGGGATGATCGCCGTCAGCCACCCGTGCGAGGTGCAGTATCTTTTCGCGCGCAGCGACGGCTCGTTCAGCCCGGTCCAGCGGCTGCGCTTCGATCGGCCTGGCGCCCGCGAGGTGAGCACGCGCTGGCTGGTGAGCCGCGAGGGAACCGGCTGGATGACGTTGCGCGTGGTGGCGCCGGCGCCGGTGGAGTCCGAACAGGCCGCCTTCGAGGTGCGCCCGGCCGCGCAGCCCCACGTTCGGGCCACCCTCAGCGCCTTCCCCGAGGTGCACCCGGGGCCGCTCCCGGCCACGGTGCGCTTCCGCGGCACGATCTGGGCGGGCCAGCCGTGCGATGTGTCGTACGTCTTCGTGCGCAGCGACGGCCAGACCAGCCCGGTTCAGACTCTCCGGTTCCTTCAGCGTGGCGCCCGACAGGTCGAGGATTCCTGGACCCTTCAACGCGAGTATGTGGGCTGGGCGGCCCTTCGCATCCTGGCGCCGGTCCAGACCGACTCGCCACAGGCCGCGTTCGCGGTGAAGCCGCAGGGCCCACCGCCGCTGGCGATCGAGGCCACGCTGCAAGCCGTGCCGCCCTTGTACAAGGGCCCCATCCCCGGCGTCATCGCCTTCCGGGGCACGATCCGGGCGACGCAGCCGTGCGACGTGCGGTACGTTTTCGTCTACAGCGACGGCACACAGAGCGCGCCGCGCGTGGTGCGCTTCGCCCGGCCGGGCGAGCAGCAGGTCGAGGAGACCCGCCAGTTCCTCGTGGACGCTAAGGGCTGGGCGGTGCTGAAGGTGCTGGCCCCGATCGCCGTCGCGTCGCCGCAGACGCCGTTCGAGGCCAACGTGAAGCATGAGATGAAGCTCCATGCCCAAGTGAAGGTGGAGCCCCCGAAGTACCGCGGCCTCGCCCCCGCGAAGCTGCGCTTCCTCGGCACCCTCCACGCGAACCAGGCGTGCGATGTGCGCTACACCTTCGTCTACAGCGACGGCACGCAGAGCCCGCCCCGCGTCGCCCGCTTCGCAAAGGAGGGCAACCAGGACGTCGAGGACACCCGCCAGTTCACGGCCAGCGGGCGCGGCTGGGCGATGCTGCGCATCCTGGCCCCTGTTGCGGCCGAGAGCGACCGGGCCGACTATGAGGTGGGCATTGTGGAGCTTCCGGCGCTCGAGGTGCGGGTCGACCTCAAAGCGAATCCCACAAAGTACAAGGGCGACCCGCCCGCCGCCATCCGCCTCAAGGGCACCATCCGCGTGAACCAGGCCTGCGAGGTCCGCTACACCTTCGAGCGCAGCGACGGCCAGCGCGTGCTGCCCAGAACGCTGCGGTTCGACAAGGCAGGCTCCGAGGACGTGGCTCTGGACCTCCGCATCGCAACGGAGGGAGCGGGCTGGGCCACGCTCAAGGTGCTCGCCCCGGTGGCCGTGGAGTCCGACCGCGCGGACTTCCAGGTCGAGTTCCCGAAGCCCAAGGAGAAGGAGAAGCCGAAAGAGAAAGAGAAGGTGAAGGTCTCAGTGAGTCTCGAGGCCGACCCGCCCAAGTATCAGGGCCCGGGCCCGGCCGACGTGCAGTTCAAGGGCACGATCCGCGTGGACCAGCCTTGCGTGGTGCAGTACGCGTTCGTGCGCAGCGACGGGGGCCAGACGCCGCCCAGGATGCTGCGCTTCGACGAGGCGGGCGAGAAGGCGGTCGAGCTGCCCCTTCGATTCACGCAGGACGCCCGCGGCTGGGTGCAGCTCCGCGTGCTCGCGCCCGAGCGCGAAGAGTCGAAGAGGGCCGACTACGCGGTGGACATCCAGGCGCCCGACAAGCCGAAGGAGAAGGAGAAGCCAAAGGACAAGGAGCCGCCCAAGGCCAAGGACGAGCCGGAGCCCGAGGCGGTCAACGTCCAGGCGACTCTGACGGCCGAGCCGGCCAAGTACGCCGGCAAGCTCCCGGTCACCATCAAGCTCAAGGGCAACATCCGCGTCAGCGGGCCGTGCCGGCTCACCTACGTCTTCGTCCAGAGCGACGGCACGGTGTCGAAGGAGTACTCCATCCGCTTCAACAAGGCGGACGACAAGGACGTTTCGGACAACTGGAAGGTGGAGCAGGAGATGGCCGGCTGGGCCATGATCCGCGTCCTCGAGCCGGTCAAGGCCGAGTCGAACCGCGCGGCGTTCGAGGTCAAGCGCGCGGGCAAGTAGCGCCACAGGAGAGCGGAATGGCTGCGATCTGCGTGTTCGAGGACGATCGCTGGAGCGATCTTCTCCCACTCGTCTACTGCCGCCCCGCCTGCGAGCTGCGCTGCGGCATCAGCAGCCTGCTCGAGAAGATGCAGCGGGCCTATCCGGGGCACAGGTTCGCCCTCTTCGTCCGCGACTACCTGGCCGCCACGCTCCGCGAGCGTTCGCCCCTGCCCGTCAACGACTTGCCGGCCGACCAGGACGTGTTGTTCCTCAACGGCCGCCTGCTGATGGAGAAGGCCATCCCGGTGGACGGCCCCGAGGAGCTCGGCCTGTGCGAGGGGAGCCTGGCTTACGCGCGGCTCCGAGCCAGGACCGCAGCCGCCCTCACCCCGCGTCACTTCCTCGACGGGGCCGTGGCCAAGGCCCTGCCCCACACCACACGGCACGTCGAGCACAGGGCCACGCTGCTGCGCTACTACTGGGAGATCATCAACCGCAATGAGCCCGAGCTGAAGCGGGACTTCAGGGACCTGGCCCCCGCGGGCGAGATTCGCGGCAGGGTCTGCGACGGCGTTTACGTGCTCGGCAAGGAGAACGTCTTCATCGGCGAAGGGGCCGTGGTGAAGCCCTGCTGCGTGATTGACGCCGAGGAGGGCCCCGTCTACATCGCCGAGGGCGTGAAGGTGATGCCCAATTCGTGCATCCAGGGGCCCGCCTACATCGGCCCGCACTCCACCATCCAGATGGCCGCGCGCCTGCGCGAGGGCGCCAACATCGGCGAGGTGTGCAAGGTGGGCGGCGAGATCGAGAACTCGATCGTCCACAGCTACTCGAACAAGCAGCACGACGGCTTTCTCGGCCACGCCTACATCGGCCAGTGGGTGAACCTGGCCGCCGACACGATCAACAGCGACCTGAAGAACACCTACGGCACCGTGCGCGTGCAACTGCCGCACAAGCTGGTCGAGACCGGCTCGATGTTCGTCGGCCTCGCGATGGGCGACCACTCCAAGTCGGCCATCGCCTCCACGTTCCTCACGGGCAGCGTCATCGGCTTCTGCTGCAACGTCCTCACCAGCGGGTTTCCGCCGAAGTTCCTCGCCTCGTTCTCGTGGCTCACCGACTCGGGCTGTTCGCCCTACTCCCCGGCCCTGGCGGTCGAGGTGGCCCGCCGCGTGCTCGCCCGCCGCAAGAAGCAGGTCACCGAGGCCGACGCCGCCCTGCTCCACACGCTCTACGACCTCACCCAGCCCGAACGCGACATCCAGGGCATGGAGCAATAGGAGACGGGGAGAACCTTTCTGGAAAGAAAGGCTTCTCCCCGCCCCCCTCTCCAGAGACCTCTCTACACTGCGAGACTCTTTGGGAAGGAGGGGGACGCGGGGGAGGAGGCCCTTTCTGCGAGAAAGGGCCTCCTCCCTCGCAATGTCATCCATCAATCCAGCCGCCGCCCAGCACGATGTCATCCTCGTAGAAGACGGCGGCCTGGCCCGGGCTCACGCCGGTCTCGGGCGTGTGAAACGTCACACGGGCCCCGCTGTCCGCTGTCGGCTCGATGGTCGCAGGGGCGGGCTGGTGGTTGTAGCGAATCTGCACCGTGCCCTCGACCCGCGCCGGCGGCTCGGCGAAGGCCATCCAGTTCACCTGCGACACGCGCATCGTGTTGCGTTGGAGTTCCTCGCGTGTGCCGATGACGACGGCGTTCGCCTGGCGGTCAATGCGCACCACGTAGCGGGGCGAGCCGAGCGCCACGCCGAGGCCCTGCCGCTGGCCGATGGTGAAGAGCTGGCAGCCGGGGTGTCGGCCCAGCACGCAGCCCGCCGTGTCGAGGATCGGGCCGGGCTGGATGCGGTCGCCCAGCCGCTCGCGCAGCAGCCGACGGTAGTCGCGGCTGGGGATGAAGCAGATGTCCTGGCTCTCCTCGCGTTCCACGGCGGGGACGCCGAGTTGGGCCGCCATCTGGCGCACCTCGGTCTTGCAGAGGTCCCCCAGCGGGAACAGGCAGCGGGCGAGTTGCCCCTGCGTGAGGCCGAAGAGCACGTAGGACTGCTCCTTCGCAGGGTCGGCGCCGCGCCGCACCACGAGGCGGCCGTCGCGGCGGGCGAGGCGCACGTAGTGGCCCGTGGCGAACGCCTCCGCGCCCAGCGCCAGGCCGCGGCGGAGGAGCCGGCCGAATTTGTTCCAGCGGTTGCACACCACGCACGGGTTCGGCGTGCGGCCGGCATCGTACTCTGAGCACAGATAGGCGATGAGCGCCTCGCGCTCCGCGGCGAAGTCCACCATCTCGATCGGCACGCCGAGCGACTTCGCCACGTGGGTCACGTAGCAGCCGTGGCCCTGGGGGCAGCACAGGTCCTCGGGGCGGACGCCCAGGGCCTCCGCCACTCGCGCCGCCTCGGACGGAGCGACGCACACGAGCCGCATGTGGAGGCCGATCACCTCGTGGCCCGCCTGCTTCAGCAGCGCGACCACGGTGCTGGAATCCACCCCCCCGCTCATCGCCACCGCAATCTTCATGGGCGACAGACGCGACGCGTGATACGTGATGCGTGAGGAGGCAGGGAAATGTGCGCTCCGCCCTCTCCTCACGCATCGCGCATCGCGCGTCACGCAATCTCCAACATCCGTTGAATCGCCCTTCTCGCCGGCCCGGCCACCTCGGGCGCCACCGTGACGCGGTACTCCATATCCTCGAGCGCCCAGACCATCTTCTCCAGCGTGTTCAGCTTCATGTTCGGGCAATCGGCCAGCGGCGACACGGGCAGGAAGGTCTTCTCCGGGCTGTCCTTGCGCAGGCGATGAAGGAGGCCGATCTCGGTGCCCACGAGGATCGTCTTCGCCGGCGTCCTCCTGCACCACTCGATCATGCCCGACGTGCTGGCCACCTTGTCGGCCAGGGCCACCACGTCGCTCGTGCACTCGGGATGGCAGACGAAGACGGCGTCAGGGTGCTCCGCCCTGAGGGCCTGCACGTCCCTCGCCAGGATGTGGTGGTGCGTGGGGCAATAGCCCGGCCACAGGATCATCGGGCGGCGGAGCTGGCTCGCCACATAGCTGCCCAGGCTCTGGTCGGGCACGAACAGCACCTCGCGCTCGCGCGGGATCGAGGCCACGACCTTCACGGCATTGGCCGACGTGCAGCAGACGTCCGTCATCGCCTTGATGGCGGCCGACGAGTTCACGTAGGTCACCACCACGGCCTCGGGGTGTTGCGCCTTCAGCGCGGCCAGCTCGCGCGGCGTCACCATGTTCGCCATCGGGCAGCCCGCGTTGGGGTCGGGGATGAGCACGGTCTTCTCGGGGCAGAGGATCGCGGCGGTTTCGGCCATGAAGTGCACGCCGCAGAACAGGATCACCTCGGCCGATGTCGCTGCCGCCTGCTGCGAGAGGCCCAGCGAGTCGCCCGTATAGTCGGCCGCGTCCTGCACCTCGGGCCGCTGGTAGTTGTGCGCCAGGATCACGGCGTTCCGCTGCCGCTTCAGCTCCTCCAGCCGCGCCAAGAGCCTGTCGTTGGCCATCTCGCCGCTCCTTGCCTGAGTGAACCCTCTCTGGGCGCATTATACCAGACGCTCGGCACCCCGGCCAACCGCTGCTGACACCGCGGGCGTGGGCCGGAATCGTGGGTGGCTGCGGGAGCTCCGAAGGAGCGAAAT
>DAOOIT010000032.1 GCA_035384565.1 Planctomycetota bacterium
CAACGACTGCGGGCCGATCCAGCACGACGACCCCATCCTCGCCGAATCCCCCGACGCCCCCGCCGGCCTCATCTTCCGTGGCACCTTCCAGGGCGTCAACACGACCGTCGCCATTGACCCCGCCACCTTTCCTAGCCCGACGGGCAACGTGGACTCGTTCCAAGCCACCGCGACTCTTGCTCTCGACGAGACCGCCGTCATGACCCTGAGCGCCACGTTCAGCGAGACGGCAGCCCAAAGTTGCATCTTCAGCGCGGCCTACCAGGGTGACACCGGCGGCATGCCGGGTCAGCCCAACGCGCTGGCAAGGTGGGTGCCGAGCGAGGTGCGGAACCCTAACTGCGTCAATACCCTGTACCGGCCATTGTGCATGAGAGTGAGGGGTTTGCCGAGTGGGCTCTCAGACAAGGCGCTGGATGGCTACAGGATGACAGTCAACGGTGCTGCCTTCAGAGTTGACCCTGAAGGTGGGCCATACTACCTCAAGGGCCTCTCACGTTGGTTGATAACAGTTGAGCCGGAGGGCGAACCATATACTGCGCGCGTGTGGGACGATTTCAACAATGACCTTCGCATGGACCCTGGCGAGATGTACGGAGTGAACTGCGAGGATTACCAATTGCAGGGCGACATCAGGCGCAACGGTGTCACACTGGCTTGCGGCAAGGTCGAAGTGTTCCTTGTGGACCTGGATGTCGACACCGACCGATCAGGCGGATGCGACCAATGGAAAGACGAGCTCGGCGAGGACACCTTTACGCGAGAGCGTGGTGCCGTCGTTCTGGTCAACTCGAACAGCGACCGAACGGATTCCGAGGCCATGGACATGCAGGACACGGTGATAAACGATGGCGGGGACGTGAATGATACAGCGCAGCTGGTGTTGCGAACCCCTGGTGATGTAATCCGGAGGCTCGGCCTGCGGGCGGCGCTCCGAATCCCTGCGAGCGCCGGCACGCATCTGAGAGTCTTCAAGTCTAGGAACGCAGGCGGCGAGGAACTGCTGTTCTCCTCGGCCGGCACGGGGTGGATGGAAGCAGTGGTGCCAATGATATACCTAACCAAGAGGGGAGACCACGTGATGGCTGTCGAGGCCCTTCACTATATGGGCGACCCTGCAGCGCCTAGTTTCGACGGCAGCTTGACCATCGAGCTCGTCTACCAAAGACCAAACCCAGCACAGGCAACGGGATGGGAAGACGTGCCCGGCTTCTCAGACAAGGTCCACCTCCAGGTCGCCCCCCTGGTGCTTGCATGGAACGGACAACAAGCCGAAGTCATCTATGCCAACCACCACATTGAGAACAAGATCCGCACAAAGACAACGATCCCGGTGCTTGAGCAAGGAACCGGAGGATGGTTCGGCACAACCCGGCTTTGGCTTCAGGACTATGCAGAGCTAACCAATACGACCGGCAGTGCTAACCAGCGCATCCCAACTATCCTAGACCTCGGAAGGAAGGAGGGGGACGGTACCGAAGTGGTTACATGGCCTCAGGACTTGCGCAAGCTAGAAAGTTGCTATGGCTATGTGTCGTCCGGAGCCGCTGGAGTGGGAGGCGGGAACGGGGGCGACATTGAGGTCACTCCTCCTCTCGTGGGGTACCCACTTGGGAGGGTTGTAAGAGGAGACAGGTTTGGAACGGATAGTGCCGTGAGAGCTTTCTTGTCAGCTCAGAAGGTGCAGGTTGGCCCTTCTTTCAATCCCATACTGCTCGTTGGAACAAGCTGGCTGGACACGGCCAAGCACGTTGATGAGGTCCTGTGCTTCGTGCCTAAGGACAAGGGAGCCGCCGCTTTGGTTCCCAGCCCTAGAGTGGCGGTCGACATCATGCACCTGGAGTTCCTTGCCGGTAAGGGCAACACGAAGCTGAGAGTGGGCTGCTCCGGTGGGGAAGGTGGGGCTGGCGCCACCAAAACCGAGACCATCACGAATCTGCTCGTCAAGGACAATGGGGCCGAATGGACCACTCTGACCCAGCCGCTCGACGATACGAATGAAGAATCAACCTTGGCACTTGCTGCGCCGAGATTCGCCGGCCAATACTCGGAAGGCAGGGATCGTAGATTGGTTCTCCGCCTCGGAAACGAATACTGCGTAGTGGAGTCCGGAGGCGGTACAACACAAGTCAAGGTGGACCGCAAGACTATCAATGACGCCCTGGGAATCACCCGGACCACCCATCGTGTTCATTCCCGGGTGTATGCCGTGACGTCTCTCATCAAGACGAACTTCTCGGAGGAGTACGAACCGGACTGGCCCGGTCCTCAGCGTCGCCTGGACCGCATAAGGGAGTCACTGGGTACGCTGAAACTGCGGGAGGGGGTGCTGGAAATCATCGAGTTGCCAGTGCTCTTCATGCGGAAATCGCAGGCGTTGTACTGCGCCTACACTTCGAATGTGGTCAATTGCTTGGTCGCGGGGGGCAAGGCAATCATGCCCATGACGCGCGCCGACCCGGACGATACGAAGCTGGACCCGTTTGAGACGTACATTACGGCAAAACTGCAGGCCCGCACCGCCGTCAAGGCGGAGTTTGTTGATGCATGGGAGCTACACACGAGACTCGGGGAAGTTCACTGTGGCAGCAACACCAAGCGCGCCCCCGCGGCATCGCTGTGGTGGGTAGCATGGCCCGGCCAGTAGCTGCACGTCGACATTTCGGAAGGAGTGCCCAATGACCCGCGCGAACATGCCCATACTCGTTGCGCTCTATGTGCTCTCACTTTCCATTCTCGGGTTCCTCGGACTCTGTGTTGTGGGAGTCATTCGGCCACTCTCAGCCTTAGGGGGCCCCCCACCTCAAAAGGAGAAGACGGGCACCACAGGCATACCGGCTGGGACTTCTGAGGACCTCATGGATGCGGAGTTCTGGGCCGCAGTGGGGAACGAAGGGTCCGTCTACTGCCGATTCCGGGACAGAATCCTCCAGAGAGGAAAGCACATACTCCCATTCCTTGAGGAAAGGGCCAACAAGGGCGCCACATGGCAGGAACGGACGACTGCTTGGATACTAATGGAGCGGCTAGCCAAAGCTGATGAGATTGCGTCTGTTGTCCAATGGTGGAGGACTGTCCGCGCTCCTGAGGCATTTTGGCGCAGGCGCGAAGTGCTGAGCAAAGGTCTTGCCGAGAAGGCACGACAAACCCCCATGGTGCTGATCGAGAGGATATGGAAGGGAAATGAAATGATCCGAGCAGATATTGGCCCGGGGAGTACAGAGGACCGCGCTTATGAAGCATTAGCGCTGGGACTCCTCGGTGAGAAGAGGGCAGTAGAACCCCTCATCTGGCTCCTAAACTCCGATTGCCCAGTTGCCAGCCCGCCAGAGTACATCAACACCGCTGCGCTAGCCCTTGGCCATCTCGGGGACCCCAGAGCAGTCGAAACGCTTTGCCGCACACTGGTTCGTTTTCGCGGTAACGTGGTATCTGCCGGCGCTTTCGAGAGTATCGAGAGATGCCTTACGAGTATTGAGGCTATTCAGGTACTCGATGCCTTTTTCGCAAATCGCGTGGAAGAGGAATCCTTGAGGAAGCGTATTAAGGCTATGGCTGAGAGGAAGCTAGCGGATCTGGGTGCCAAGCCCAGGTGATTGTCAAGATCGCGGTTGGGGGCCGGGCGGCATGGCGTCAAGTTGCAGGTCCCGATCCGACCCCAGGGCGCGACGAAGGCGGCGAGTCGGGCGAGTGTCTGTTTCTGCGAGCCGGAACGGCGAGAATCGCCAAGCGGCCGTTGCGTGAAGGCACGGGAGGCGTCAAGTGGTTGGAAGCAAAGGAGTTGCAATGAGCCGGGCATTGCGTCGGCAAGCGGGGGTCGTGTTGTGTGTCGCGGCCACGTTGCTGTTCGGCGTGACGGCGACGGCGGCTGAGGCCAAGGCGCCCGAGCCCAAGGCGGCGCCGCCTAAGGCTGTAGAGCCGAAGGCGCCGCCGGCGAAGATGCCGGCCCCGCCAGTCGTGAGGCCGCCTGTGGCTCCGCCGATGGGCGAGCTGCCCGACACGCCGGAGACGCCGGCGGAGAAGCTGCCCGCGCAGTTCTTCGCGGCGACGGGGCAGGTGTGCCTCCAGTATGCCCAGTGGACGAAGGCCGAGGAGTGCTTCCGCGAGGCATACGGGCGGGAGAAGGACGCCGGGGCGCGGGCCGACTACGCCTTAAGCCTCGGCCAGCTCCTGATGCGGAAGGAACTCGGCTCGCAAAGCCTCACCGAGTTCCAATAGGGGCTACCGCCCCTCTTGCGCTGCGCGACGCTGCGCCAGCTCGCGTCGCTCCGCTGTCACCCCTTGGAGGGAATCGGTCTTTCCCTCCAAACCTCCCCGAACCAGCCACGGAATCGTGGCGATTCCGTGGCTGAGGACTACGACAAGGCCCTGCCGCTGTTCGAGGAGGCGCTGAAGAACGTGCCCGAGGCGTCGCGTGGCCTCCTGCTGCGGCGGTGCAGGCTGGCTCTGGCCGCGCTCCACGAGAAGATGAACCAGCCGGAGAAGGTAGAGGCGCTCTACCAGGAGTGGATCAAGGACCCGTCGAGTCCGATGGAGGCGGAGATGGCGCGGCGCGAGCTGCTGCGCTACTGGCAGCGTGCGGGGAAGCTCGACGCGGCGGTGGCGAAGTACGAGGCGGCGCTGAAGGAGAAGGCGGACGACAAGCCGGCGCTGGAGATGCTGGGCCTCATCTACAGCAGCGTGAAGCCCGACCCGCAGCGGGCGCTGGCCGTGGCGGAGAAACTCGTCGAGCTTCAGCCGCAGGACCGGGGTGCGGCGATGCAGCTCCTGAGCGCCTACGAGCAGGCGGCGAAGTATGAGAAGGCCATCGAGCTGGTGAGCAAGCTCACCGAGCGGTTCCCCGAGGAGGCGGACCCGCTGCCGTTCCGCCTGGCGTATCTCTACGTTCGGAGCGGGCAGAAGGAGCGTGTGTCACGGGTCACTTCAAACCAGGCCGGTCCAGGTGGATGACTGAGGTCATTAGACACTTTCCTCTCATGGTAAGTTGGGCCCCGGCCCACAAGATTTGGCACTTTTTCCTAACAGAAACCATGACCACGCACGCCAAAGTCGTACTGGTTCGTAACCCGCGGGAAATTGGGGTTGGACGCGGGAGCGTCCGATTCTCGGCCCCCACGCGGAGCGTAGGGGCGAGAAGGAAGGTCTCCGCAGGCGGGACGCTTGCGGCTACGCTTGAGGCCCTGACCGACGCAACATGGTTCCGGCCACTGCAACCTGATTCGCGGCCGGAGTAGCATCTGGTCGCCTCCGCGGAAGGTGGTGGGAATTGCGGGTTAGGTGGGCGCGCAGGGGGCGGCGGGTGAGGCGACTTGGAGCCTGCTCTGGTGCATGCGCGGACAGCCACAACGTGTGGCGGGGCTCGGGGGGTCTCGCTCGTGAGCCGGGAAGTCTGGGAGACTCTGGGAGACTCTGGGAGAGTCGGGCATGTGGTGGTGAGTTCGGGCGGGGCCACCACCTGTAGGGTGCGCGCTCGGCGGCGGATTTTCGGGGGGAGAGCTTGCAAGCGGGGTTGGACGGTGTATAATCGTGGCGGCCGGGCGCGGCCCGAGGTGGGGCGGCCCGGCTCCCCCCGTTCCCCGTGTTCCCCTGGCGGCTTGGCGTTGAGCCACGAAGCGGTCCCACTATGGCGCGGCTGATAGAGCGCACCGAACAGGGCGAGGTGGCGCACGACCTGGTGTTCGGCAGCACGACGATCGGCCGCGGACGGCTGAACGACATCGTGATCGCCGACGCCGGCGAGCGGCGGGTGCATGCGGAGATTCTCGCGGTGGGCGGCGGGCGGTACATCGTGCGCGACCCCGGGTCGCGCTCGGGCGTTGTGGTGAACGGCGGGCGCGTGGAGGGGCGCCGCGTGCTGGCGGCCGGCGACGAGCTGCGCGTGGGGGGCGTGGGGTTCACGTTCGAGCCCGATGCGCCGGCGGAGGGAGCGGCGGCGCCCCAGGCCAAGCCGCAGGGGCGCGGGTTCGTGCGTCTGACCGTCGGCACGATGGCGGCGCGGGTGTTCGGTTTCCTGCGCGAGCTGGTGGCGACGGCGTACTTCGGGCTGTCGTCGGGCATCTACGACGCCTATGTGGCAGCGAGCACGCTGCCGAACCTGTTCCGCGACGTGCTGGGCGAGCAGGCGGCCGAGGGGGCCTTCATGCCCGCGCATCGCACGCTCGTGGTGCGCGGGCGCCAGGCCGAGGCGGCGCGCCTGCTGCGGTCGGTGCTGTGGATCGTGGCGGTGGCGAGCGTGGGCGTGGTGGCCGTGTGCGTGGCGTTCGCGGACTGGCTGATGCTGGCCGTGGTGCCGGGCTTCGCGGTGGCGCACCCGGAGCTGATGGCGCTGGCCACGCGGCTCTCGCGCTGGATGATGCCGTTCCTGCTGGTCATCGCGCTGGCGTCGGTTTACGGCAGCCTGCTGCTGGCCGATCGCCGCTTCTGGCTTTATTCCCTGGCGCCCATCGGGGCGAGCGCGGCCATGGTGCTCGCCGTCGTGTTGTTCGCGGGCCCCCTGGGGGCGAACTGCCTGGTGCTGGGGGTGCTGGCGGGCGGCGTGGTGCAGATGCTGATGTGCGCGGCGCCCTACCTGGGACGCCGACAGGGCCGTGCGCCCGGCCCGCCCATCGCCTTGCGCCAGCCGGCCCTGCGCAAGGTCGGGCGCGCGGTGGGGCCGATCGCCCTGGCGGCCATTCTCGCGCGCCTGGCGAGCCTGGTGGACCGCGTGCTGGCGTCGCTGTTTTGCGTCGTGGGCAGCCTGTCGGCCCTCTACGAGGCGTTCCGCGTGCTCCAGCTTCCCTTCGGGGTGTTCGGGCTGGCGGTGAGCCGGGCGGCGTTTCCCGCGATGATCGAGCGCGCGACGGCGCAGGACGCCGAGGGGTTCTCCCGCGCTGTGTCGCGTGCGCTGCGGCTGAACATGTTCCTCATGCTGCCGGCCACGGTGGGGCTGATGGTGCTGGCGACGCCGGTCGTGCGCCTGCTCTACGAGCGGGGCCGGTTCACCGCGGCCGACACGCAACTCACGGCGCTGGCCCTGGCCTGCTACGGCCTGGGCCTGGTGACGATGGGCTCGCGCACCGTGCTCTCGCGCGCGTTCTATGCCCTGCTCGACACGCGCACGCCGCTCCTCGTGTCGGCCATTGACGTGGCGGCGAACATCGTGATGAGTCTGGCGCTGGTGATGACGCCTCTGGCGCACGGGGGCCTCGCCCTCGCAACGAGCTTCGCCTCGATCCTCCACGCCTGGCTGCTCAAGGTGATGCTCGAGCGGACGCTGGCGCGGCAGGGCCAGCGCCTGGTGCTCGCCGGCCTCACGGCCGCCGTCGCGCGCATGGCGGCAGCCGGCGCCGTGATGGGCGTCGTGCTCTGGGCGGCCTGGGCCGGCCTGGCCGCGGCCGGCCTCGACCGCGGTCTGGCGGGGCGCCTGCTGTGCGTGCTCGGCCCCGGGGCCGCGGGGATGGCGGCCTATGTGGGCACCGCCGCCTGGCTCGGCTGCGAGGAGGTGCGGCGGCTGCGGTTCTGGGGGCGCCATTGACTCGGCGCGGAGGAGCGGTTAGACTCCGGGCGAACGGAGCCGGGGCGATGCGCGAACTCGAAGCCAAGCTGATCGTGCCCGACGAGGGCACCTTTGCCGCGCTGGCGAACGCCGGGCGGATCGGCCGCCTGCGCGTGGAGCCGCGCGGCCAGCGCCTTCAGCAGGACACCTACGTGGACACCCGCTGCCTCCGGCTGTTCCGCGCGGGCTACGCCTGCCGCCTGCGCCACGTGGAGCACAGGGCCTTTGCGGCCCTCAAGGGCCTGGGCGGCGCGGCCGGCCCCCTCCACGAACGCGAGGAGGTGGAACTCGAGATTGACAACCCCTCGATCGGCGCCCTGCTGCGCATGCCCGAGCCGCCGGGCAGCCTGGTGCGCCGCATCGCGGCCGGCGAGCCCGTGGTGCCGCTGTTCATCGTGGTCACGTGGCGTCGGCTGGCGGCGGTCAGCGACGGGCCGCGGGAGTGCTTCGAGATGGCCCTCGACCGGGCGCGCTTCTTCGGCCCCCGCGGGGAGCTGCACCTGCTGGAGGTCGAGCTGGAGTCGCTCGACGGCGATCGGGCCTTGCTGGAGAGCGCGGCGGCCGACCTGCGGCGCGAGCACGGGCTCACGGCCTCGGTGCTCTCGAAGTTCGAGCGCGGGCTGCGCTGGGCGGGCATCGCCGCGCCGTGAACAGGCCTGTTCCTCGGCTCATCTGGGTTCAGCGACCCTGACGCGGCCGCCGTCGGGGAGCCTGGGGCGGGTGCTGGCACCCCACCATGTCCGCCCCATAACCCTATACGCCGCAATGCTTTACGCTCTCCGGCCGTTCCGCCCGCATACTTGCTCATCCCGCAGACGAGCAAGTATGGCCGGAGCCGCGAGAATCGCCAATCCTCGCCCATCTACCCATACTTGCTCACTTCCTCCCTCTCCAGGTTGAGCAAGTATGGGCAATGCGCCCCCGCCAGGCAGTCGGCAGAGCCCTGCCGAGGCCCCCCAGACCCGCGATGGGCAGACATGCCCACACGCGGCGCCAGGCCGCTCGAGCCAGGCTCGCCGGAGCCTGAAGAGCCTACTTCTCCGCCACCTTGACCAGTCGGTTGATGGGGCTGGCGGCCACGCTCTGTTCGTGGCCGTCGGGCCAGCGGACCGTGATGTCGGCCGTGCCCTTGTGGCTGCCGAGGCCGAAGTGGGCGATGGGCGAGCTCTGCGAGGCGCCGCCCGTGCCGCAGGTGACCTCGCGGATCAGCGTGAGCGCGCCCGCGGTCACCGTGATGCGAGCGCCGATCCCCTGGCGATTGTTCTTCGAGCCGGCGAGCTGCACGCGCAGCCACGACGTGTCGGCCGCCTGATTCTCGAACAGCCGCACGCCGCCCGCGCCCGCCACCACCGCGTCCATGTCGCCGTCGTTGTCCTTGTCGAACCACGCCTGCCCCCAGGTGTTGAAGGCCAGGAGGCCCGAGCGCCAGGTGACCGCCTGGAACTTGCCCGCCCCGACATTCATGTAGAGCGCCGTGGGGCGCTCCTTGTAGATGGCCGTGATCAGAAGGTCCAGGTCGCCGTCGTTGTCCACGTCGCACAGGCCGGCCTCGGTGGCCATCTCCTGGAAGCGGACGCCCGAGGTGGCCGTGATGTCCTGGAACCTCCAGCCATCCTTCGCGCCCCCGTTGAGGTAGAGGGTCGTCGGGTCGGCGAACTCGAGGTACTGGGCCATCGCGTGGTTGGCCACCACGAGGTCCAGGTCGCCGTCGTTATCCAGGTCGCCCCAGACGCCGCTGACGCTGTGGCCGAACGCCAGCGCGTACTGGCCGAGGCCGGGGGTGCCCTGGACCCCGAGGGCCTGGGCCTCGTCGCCCAGCCGGCCCTCGCCGCGGTTCACCCAGAGCTGATTGGGCTGGAGGCGGTAGTTGGCCACGAAGAGGTCCGGGCGGCCGTCGTTATTGAAGTCGCCCCACGCGGCGCCGCGCGAGCAGCGCTCGCCGCCCCCGGCGACGCCGGAGGCCCGGCTGGCATCTTCGAAACGGCCCTTGCCGTTGTTGCGGAACAGGAAGGCGGGCTGCCCGAGCGCCGCGAGCTTCGGGTTGGGGTGGGCGGAGCAGCCGATGAAGATGTCGAGGGAACCGTCGCCATCGTAGTCGCAGATGGCGATGGCCTCGGGGGGGCCGGGGAAGGCATAGCCCAGGCCCGCCGCGGCCGTGACATCCTGGAAGGCGCCCGTGCCCAGGTTGCGCCAGAGGCGAAGCTTCGGAAACGCGGCGCACAGCAGGTCGAGGTGCCCGTCGTTGTCATAGTCGAGCCAGAGCGCCGCGAAGACGTCGGCGGCCGCCTCGATCCCCAGCTCGCGCGTCACCTCCTTGAAGGCCTTGCCGTCCACATTCCTGAACACGCGCCCGCCGATGCACAGGTCCTCGAACCCGTCGCCGTCGAAGTCGCCCACCGCCACGCGCGAGGCCACCAGGCCGCTCAGGCCGGCGGCCTCGGTGACATCGGTGAAGGTGACCTTGGGCTTCTGCTCGGCCGCGATGAAGCGGTTCCGCTGGGGGTCCGTGATCTTGGCCGCGTGATAGGTGTAGGCCAGGAAATCCTCGGCCACCGTGGCCGCCGCGTCGCGCTGGCGGGCCAGGAAGGCGTCGCGCTCGGGGTTGGCCGTCGGGCGGAGCTCGCGGCTCTTGAACAGGTCGGCGGCCTGCTCGAAGTAGGTGGCCGCCTGGGGCAGGTTCACGTCGTACAGCAGATAGGTCTTGGCCAGGAGGAAGTAGACCTCGGCGGGGATCGGCTTGTTGGCGAAGTAGCGGGTTCTCACGATGTCGTGCAAGTGCTGCTCGCCCAGCTTGGCGTAGATGCCCATCAGATGCACGTCCACCTGGCGCTCGAAGTCCAACGGCAGCCCGCGGATCGTCTCGCGCAGGTGGATGAGCAGGTCGCCGCGCTCCTTCAGCTCCTTGATGTCCAGAATCCCGTTCACCACCAGGTTGAGCGTCGTCTGCATATCCTCATTGATGAGCGAGACGCCGAGGCCCTGAAGCGTCCTCAGGCTGTCAATGGCGGCCCGGAACTGCTTGAGCTGGCCCTGGATGCGGGCCTGATAGTGGTGGGCCATCTTGTTCTCGGCGTCCAGCTTGAGCACCTGCTGGAACTTCTCGAGCGCGCTCTCGAGCTTGCCCTGCTCGTAGAGCGTCCGGCCGGCGCGCACCAGGTCGCCGAGGACGTCGCCCTCCGGCAGAGCCGCGGCGCGTGCCGGAGAACTGAGGATGAAGAGGCCGAGGATCGCCGGCAGCATCCACCTGGCAGACGGGGTTCTCATCGAAGGCATGCTCCTGGGAAACTTCGGGGGGCCGGTGTCTGGTAGAGAGTATATCGCCCTGTGCGGACGCGGTCAAGGCGCCTTGACGGGCCGGGCCGCGCCTGCGATAATGCGACGCACTCGATAAGGAGATGGCCATGGCACAGCGGCGTCCCAGCATCCGGCGCATCGGCATCCTGACCGGCGGAGGCGACTGCCCCGGCCTCAACGCCGTCATCCGGGCGGTCGCCAAGACCGCGATCAACGTCCACGGCATCGAGGTGTTCGGCATCCGCGACGCCTTCCGCGGCTTCGTGGAGGGCGACGGCTACCCGCTCCACTACCACGACGTCTCCGGCATCCTCACCCAGGGCGGCACCATCCTCGGCACCTCCAACAAGCACAACCCCTTCCGCTTCCCCGTCGAGCGGGGCGGCAAGAAGGTCTTCCGCGACATGACCCGCGCGCTCCTGGCCAACGCCCGGAAGTGGAAGCTCGACGCCTGCGTGCTCATCGGCGGCGATGGCACGATGAACATCGGCACCCGGCTCGCCCGCCTCGGCCTGCCCATCGTCGGCGTACCCAAGACGATTGACAACGACCTGGCCGAGACCGATGTCACCTTCGGCTACGACACGGCCGTCGCCTGCGTCACCGACGCGATCGACCGCATCCACTCCACCGCCATGTCGCACCACCGCGTGATGGTGATCGAGACGATGGGCCGCTATGCCGGCTGGATCGCGCTGAAGGCGGGCGTGGCGGGCGGGGGCGACATCATCCTCATCCCCGAGATCCCCTACGATCTGGCCAAGGTGGTGCACAAAGTGGTCGAGCGCAGCCGCACCGGCCGGCGCTTCAGCATCGCCGTGGTCGCCGAGGGCGCCCGGCCCAGGAAAGGCACCATGACCGTCGAGCGCGTGCTCACCGACAGCCACGACCCCATCCGCCTCGGCGGCGTGGGCGCCAAAGTGGCCCAGGAGATCGAGCAGGCCAGCGGCCTGGAGGCCCGCTACACCATCCTCGGCCACCTCCAGCGCGGCGGCACCCCCACCGCCTACGATCGCGCGCTGGCCACCCGCTTCGGCCACCACGCCATGGAACTCGTCGCCGCGGGCCGCTTCGGCCGCATGGTCTGCCTCAAAGGCGAGCGCGTGACCTCGGTGCCCGTGGCCAGAGCTGTGGCCAAGCTCAAGCTGGTCCCGAGGACCCACCCCCTGATCAAAGCCGCCCAGGCGCTCGGCGTCTCATTCGGGGTTTGAATTGTGACGCCGCATGCCGTATAATTCCGTCTGCGTGCAACGCGTCGGACTCATGGGCATTTCTGGAAGGGAAGAAGCGATGCAGCGGGTTGCCACGGGCCGTCGCACGTTCCTGGCCGCGCTCCTCGGCGCCGCACTGCTGGCGGGGGCCGCGGGGCCGGCGCGCGGGGGCGAGACCGTCGTCCTCGGCTGCGCCACGGCAGCCGACCTCAAGGGGCTGTTCACCAAGATCGGCGCGCTCGCCGAGAAGTTCGTGCCCGGCACGGGCGCCCAGGTGCAAGGCGCCAGCGCCATGCTCACCCAGGGGCCCGAGTGGGCGGGCATTGACTGGTCCAAGCCCGCCACCATCGTGCTCTTCAGCGGCAAGGGGTTCGGCAAGGCCGAGCCCGTGCCGGTCATCCTCGCCGGCATTGGCGACGCCGCCCAGTTCCGCCAAGCCCACCCCGAAGGCGGGCCGATGAGCTTCGACATCCGCAACGACGTCGTCGTCCTCGCCCAGGACAAGGCCGCCCTCGCCGCCATCACCCCCGAGCGCCTGGAACTCTACAGCAAGGTCCCCAAGATCGCCGGCAATGCCGACCTCTACCTCACCGCCTACCTCAGCCTGGCCGTGGCCGAGTACCAGGACGAGATCGAGGGCGGCATCAAGGAACTGGAGCAGGGCATGGCCGGCATGCCCGCCGCCGGCCCCATGGCCAACCTCACCAGCATCGTCAAGTGCATCGGGCCGCTCGTGCGCCTCGCGGGCAACCAGGTGCGGCGCGCCACCATGACCGTCACGTTCAACCCCGACTCCATCGAGTTCTGGGGCCGCCTCTACGCCGCGGAGGATACGCCGCTCGGCACCTTCCTGAGCGCCCAGCCCACCGAGATGACCGACCTGGCGAAGTACCTGCCCGCCGACCTCGCGATGAGCATGGCCGGCAAGCTCGACGTCGCAAAGGCCAAGCCCTTCGTGGACAGCGTCCTCCAGGCCATCGCCCCCGCCGTGGGCCTCACGGCCGCGGACCAGACGACCATCCGGGACCTGCTGTTCTCCTCGACCCAGACCGGCGAATTCGCGGCGGGCATCGCCGGCGGAGCCGCCAACCCCGGCATGCAGACCGTGCAGGTCCTCCGCATCGGCGACGCCGCCAAGTTCCGCGCCGCCACCAAGGCCACCACCGAATGGCTCATGAAGACCGGCTTCGCCGGCTTCATGGAGGCCGCCGGCGTGAAGATGACCATTGACCACAAGCCCGCCGCCCGCGAGTACCAGGGCGTCGCCATTGACCGCCTCACGGTCACCGTAGCCCAGGCCCCCGACGCGCCGCCGAACCCGATGATGGGCCAGCAGCCGCCCCAGGTCACCGAACTCGCCGCCCTCGACACCCTGGGCGCCGGCACCACGAACAACCCCTCCGGCGAGTTGCTCAACGGCATCCTCGACCGCATCAAGGGCGCCGGCACCCCCGGCTTCAGCACCACCGCCACCTGCAAGGCCATCGCCGCCGGCGCGCCCAAGGGCGCCAACCTGGCCATGCACGTCAGCTTCAACAGCCTGCTCGCCAAGTTCGTCGAGGAGATGGCCAAGCAGCAGCCCGCCATCGCCATGATGGCCGGCGCCATCATCAAGGCCGACCCCGGAGAGGAGCCGATCACCACCTACGTCAGCTTCGGCGCCAACATGGTCGAGTCCCGCACCCGCATCCCCCACCAGCCCATCCTCGCCCTCGTCACCCGCGTGCGGGCGATGATCGAGCAGCAGCAGGGGCCGAGAATGAAGGGCGGCCCGAAGCCGAAGGATCAGGACGACTTCTGAGATCAAGTGGCTGCTTGACATTCCGCCCTGCCCGGCGCTATAGTCAAGTGAGGCGAGGACCATTGGCTCTGTGACTCTTTGAGGTATGACCGCATGTTCAGCTTCTGCCCATTGGCCATCTTTCAGAACCTCGGCATGCCCGAGCTGATCATCATCGGCATCATCACGCTGCTGATCTTCGGCCCGCGGTTGCCCTCCGTCATGCGCTCGATCGGCAAAGGCATCGTCGAATTCAAGAAGGGCCTTCGCGACACAGGCGAAGAGGTCCGCAAGGAAATCGAGGCCTCCGATCAGCCGGCCAACAAGCAGATTGACCACAAGTCCTGAGCCAATGACCTCACGGGGTTTCCAGGCCGCGCCGCCGCGAGAGGCGGCGCGGCCATGTCGGGCGGCGTAGCCAAGTGGCCTAAGGCGAGTGATTGCAAATCACTTATCCGCCGGTTCGAATCCGGCCGCCGCCTCCACACCACCGGCAGGAAACTGCGGCCGATGCACCAGGCGCCCCGGGCGACGAGCCCGCGGCGCCTTCTGCTGTTCTGGGGGGAGCGGCAGGCGCCGTTGACTGAAGCGCCGCCTCAGCGCACCGTGCCCACGCGGATGTCCACCTCGTCGCGGCGCTGGAGCCTGTCCACCGCCCCGTCCTTGATCCACAGGATGCGGTCGGAGACGTCGAGCATCTTGTGGTCGTGGGTGGCGGTGATGACCGTGACGCCGCTCTCCTTGCTCAACTGGTGGAGCAGGTGGATGATCTCCTCGCCGGTGTGGAGGTCGAGGTTGCCGGTCGGCTCGTCGGCCAGGATGATGGCCGGCTCGTTGGCCAGCGCGCGCGCGATGGCCACGCGCTGCTGCTGGCCCCCCGAAAGCTCGTAGGGGCGATGGTGCAGCCGGTGGCCGAGGCCGACCCGGGCCAGCACCTCCTCGGCCCGCCGCATGGCCTCGTCGTGGCTCTTCCCGCTGAAGAGCAGGGGCATCGCCACGTTGGCCGCGGCCGTGTAGGCGGGCAGCAGGTTGTAGGCCTGGAACACGTAGCCGATGTGATTGCCGCGGAAGTGCGCGAGCTGGCGGCCCGTGAGCCGCGTCAGGTGCACCCCGGCCACCTCCACCTCGCCCGAGGTCGGCCGGTCCAGGGCGCCGATCATGTTGAAGAGCGTGCTCTTGCCCGAGCCCGACGGCCCCATGATCGAGAGATACTCGCCGCGATAGATGTCGAGCGAAACGTCCCGCAGCGCGCGCACGGCCACCCCGCCCAGGCGGAACTCCTTGTTGAGATCGCGGATTCGGATCAGCACCTCGGGCATTGGATGCCTCAGAACGGCAGTTGGATGATCGCCTTGCTCAGGAACGTGATGCCGATGCACAAGGTGGCCAGAAGGCCCATGCCGCACATGAAGCCGGCCGTGACCACGGGGATATACTGGCGCCAGCGCAGGCCCAGGCGCTTCTGGAAGTAGTAGCGGCCGAGGAGCGCGCCGATGAACTGCGGGAGGATCGAGTGGGGCATCGTCTGCCCCAGCCCGCGGATCAGGCCGTAGATGAGAAACGTGGGCGCGCCCAGCAGGCTCAGCCCGGCGAACAGCGACACGCCGAAGCCCGTGCCCGCGCCCAGAATCGTCCAACTGAACGCCTCCTCGAAGATCGAGTACTCGCCCAGGGTCGAAGAGTAGACGATGCAGGTGTTCTGCGCCTGGAACTCCCACATGCGCTGGGCGAACGGGTAGACGGCCGACGGCACCTCGGCCAGGCCCCACACGAAGTTCATGAAGAAGATCGAGCTGGCGATGATGATCGGGTAGAGAATGAGGTTGGCCTTCCAGATGCTGGTGAACTTCGTGCCCGTCAGCTCGCACTGGCGATAGAAGACGGTCATGCCGCCGTAGTTGGCGATGGGGATCGGCACGAACCAGCAGGCCACCCCGCGGTAGCCGCTGAGGATGAGGCTGGCCTCGCGAATGAAGGGGATTTCGACCACCTGCCCCGCGATGCCCTCGAGCCGCGCCGTGACGTAGCTGATCACGGGCGTGTAGACGAACCCCAGCACCACCAGCACGAGCATCACGCCCGGGTGCCACTGGATGAGGAAGCCTGAGACAACGATGTAGATGGTCGTGACCGCGAAGTAGACCAGCAGGATGAGCCACGTGCGGATGTCGCCCCGCCCCGCCGTGGGCGCGAGCGCGCGAGGCAGGGCCTCGCCTCGGGCCCGCGCGGCCCGCCGCGCCCGCACCTGGCGGACGACGGTGGCGAAGCCCCCGATGGCAATGGCCACGGCGATGCCGATCTGGAAGCTGAAGTAGAAGTCCACGTTATTCTTGAACAGCGTGTTCATCGTGTTGTCGCCCGGCGCCCACGAGGTGAGGACGCCGTAGCGGTAGAGGAACGGGTTGGCCGCGATGGTGCAGGCGAGGCCGATGAAGCTGCCGAGCATGGCGAAGAACGGCAGCACCATGCCGATGAGCAGGTTCCCCAGGTCCCAGGCGATGCCGGTCGGCACCGCGGGCAGGTAGTGCTGCGTCGTCGCCGTGAAGTCGGAGAAGGGGATGGGGAGGATCTGGATCGGCTTGCCTGTCATCGCGCCGGTCAGCGTCGGAATGCCCAGGTAAACGGCGCCAAACGCCAGCCCCATCGCGCCGCCGATGGAGAAGACCCGCCAGCGCCACGCCTTCTCTGCCGTGGCCGAGTCCTTCGCCTCCGCATCCTCGGCAAGCGCCAGGACCCCCTGCACCCCGATGGGCGCCATAGGGAACGGCAGCCGCTCGACATCGCTCGTCAGGCGGAACAGGCCGTAGCCGAGCACCATGTTCGAGAGCTGGCTGAAGAAGGTGCCGAAGATGATCAGCCCGATCACCGGCAACCAGTCCCAGTGGAAAAACGTGCGTTGAGCATATGAGGCGGAATCCGCCGGCGGGGCGAACCACGTCGGGAGGTCCTTGGCGATGCCGAAGGCCGCGGCGGGGTCGCTGCGCACGAAGAACTGGTTCCACAGCAGGCCGTGGAAGGGCATGGCGATGATCGAGCCGGCCATGAAGAACAACACGAAGATTTCCGAGCGATTGAGGTAGCGGTGGGCGCGCTTGGCGACCTCGACGAACAGGATCACCGTCACCCAGGTGGCGGCCTGGCCGATCTGGGTGGCGCCGGCGAGCAGGCCCATGTAGATCGCCCCCGGCACCATGATGAGCGCGATGAAGAGGGCGCCGAAGAGCGAACTCCAGGTGAACCCCTCCTCGAAGGACGAGGGCACCTCTGTAAGGCTGCGGAACTCCTCGAGCTCTTTGTCCACGCGTGGGGGCATCTGCCGTGACCCGATAGGACAGATAGAACCGATAGGACCTTTACTCGGTCAATGTCAGCGTTCGCTGGCGGTACAACTCCATCGTGTGATGGGGCAGCGCGCGCCAGATGAGGAACTGGCGGCGCAGGTCGTCGAGCAGCACCTTGTTCAGGCGGCGCCAGTCCTTCGGCTGGCCCGACTTGCGCGTGATGCGGATCGCCACGAGGTCAATGCCGGGGATCTCGCTGGGCGCGCTGCGTAGCTCGAACGCCTGCGTCACGCCCAGATCGAAGGGCGCGAGAGCCAGGTCGGCGTCCAGGCCGAGTTGCCGGCCCTCGCCGCGCACGAGCCGCGCGTTCCGGGCCATGAACCGCCCGAGGCCCGTGTCGCCGAAGTTGTCGAAGTGCTCCTTGAGGAAGCTCACGACCCCCGTGATATCGTACTCGGAGACGGTGAAGGGGAACTCGAGGTCCAGCACGTCGCCCTTCGGCGCCGGCACCCGCCAGGTGCGCAGGATGCCGGGATTCGCGCTGCGCGAGGCTTTGACGGCGGGGTAGATGGCCGACACAAGCACCGTGCCCATCACGATGAGGATCGTGGCGATGGCGTTGGCCGACGAGTAGTTCATCTCGGGCACGCGCACGAGTCCATAGCCCGCGAGCCACGCGAGCACCTTGTTGGCGCCCTGCGCCAGCAGGTAGCCGGCCATGCCGCCGATGACCGAGTAGACCATCGCCTCGGCGAGAAACAGGCTGGCCACGTGGGGCGGGGCCAGGCCCAGCGAGCTGAAGGTGTAGATCTCCTTCTCGCGGTCGGCCACCGAGCCCAGCATCGTGCCGAAGATCACCAGCCCGCCCAGCAGAATGGGGAACACGAGGTCGCCCGCCCCGCTCGCCTCGACGAGCGTGCCCAACACGTGGCGGTAGACGCCCTCGCTGCGGGTCGCGCTCACGGGCAACGGAAGCGTCTTCGCCACCGCCTCGGCCAGGTCCGTGGCCGAGCGGGTGTCGGGCGTGTAGAGCGTCACCGCGTGCAGAGCGGCTCCCATCAGGTGCGCGTTCGCCGCCGACACGACGGCGACCGAGTCGGTGGGCAGATAGGCCCAGTTCTGCTCGCCCTGCGCCGCCAGGGACGCCTCGCCGCTGACCGTCTCGCTCAGGGCCGTCTTCATCTCCACGAAGTCCACGGGCAGGATGCCGTTGCCATCCATGTCCTTCGCCGCGGAAACCTGGCTGGGGTCGAGCAGGGTGCCCACGTGAAGCAGGCGGCCGCCGACGAGCACGGGGTCGCCCGGCTTCACCCCGAGGCGCTCGGCCACGGCGCGAGTGACCAGCACCACGTCGGCCCAGCGGTCGGCGTTCGCGCCGAAGAGGGCCGCGAGGTCGGGCCGGTGGGCGAACTCGCGGGCATCGAGGCCCAGCACGCCGCGCAGGGCCAGCGGGCGGGTGCCGTCGGCGCGGGTGATGAGCGGCCCCTGATTCTGCGGGGTCTTGGGCGAGATCCAGAAGCGGCAGCAGGCCTCGGCGTGGTGGCCCCAGCGGGGGCCGAGCACATCGAGGATGTCGAGGCTCAGCTCGGTCCAGCTCACCCTGTGCACGAAGGCGCCCGTGTAGCCGGGCGTCGCGCCCACGAAGAGCTTCACGATGCCCGTCTGTGTGCCGAACGAGGCGAAGCACAGGATCGTGAAGGTGAGCATCACGATGGTGATGGCGGTGAGGGCCGTGCGGAGAGGGCGCCGGCGCATGGTCGAGATGCCCATCGCCATCGCGGCCATCACCGTGCTGAAGCGCGACACGTCGGCCGCATGCACCGTGCTCGTGAGGCCCTGGAGGATCTTCAGCTCGACCTCGAAGCGCCGCATGATGATCACGATCACCAGCGCCGCCAGCACCACGACGGCGAAGCCCAGGAAAATGATCGTCGGCGTCTGCGAGATGGCGAACGCCGGATGCGTGAAGAACAGGACCAGGAAGGTGAGCGTGAAGAAGCCCGCGAACCAGCCGATCTGGCGATACACATTGACGGCCCCGATCAGCAGCCGCTCGGCGGCGAAGGCGAACGGCACCGAGAGCGCCAGCAGCACGAGCACGGCGCGCACGAGGTCGTTGAGCGTGTCGCGCGTGAGCAGGTAGACGGGCTGCTCGGCGAGGAGGGCCGAGGCGGCTACGGCCTCGGCTTCGGCCACGCCGGGCGTCTTCGCGGCCTCGAGCAGGAGATCCTCGGCCTCGCCGTGGAGCTGCTCGACGGAGCTGTTGACGATGCCGCGCGAGCGGAGCACCTGCAGGCGGGCCTCGTTGAGCCGCCAGAGATCGCCCGCCGACAGCCGCGCCGTGCTCGGCAGCGCCCAGGGCGGCTCGGTGGAGAGGCCGACGCCCTCGGCCTCCTCCGGGCTTCCCGCTCTGCTCACTGCCGGATGCCCGCCGCCCCCTGCCGGCTGCCCGCTGCCGTCCGCCGGCGGGCCCCCACCGCTGCCGAGGGCCACCAGCGCCCGCAGCCCGAAGAGCTTCAGCCTGTCCTCCTTGGTCTCGCAGTACCAGTAGGCCACCCCGTCGAGGGTCTGGGCGAACGAACGATCGTCGTCGAGTGGGCTGTTGCCGCGCGCGCGGAGCACCTGGATCGGGTTCGGCTGGAGCTGCGGCGGCAGCACCGCGGCCCCGCCGCGGCAGGGGAACATGTTCAGGCGGGTGGCCACGCCGCCTGCCGAGGCCGCGTCGGAAGCGGCGCTCACCTGGCCCACGCCGTCGAAGCCGGCAGCGAAGCCGGCGAGGTTCCAGGTGTCCTTGCGCACAGGGCCAAGGCCGTATGAGCCATTCTGGTTAGTGAGCAGGACCAGGAAGTCGTCGAAGGCATAGGGCTTCCGCGGCTGCCAGGCGAGATCGGTCCAGGGGGCGATGCCGCGTTTCGCGTGGTGGAGTTGCACGACGACATGAGCCATCTGGCGGTCCGGCATGGGGCTGCCGGGCAGGCGGCCCATGACCATCGGGCCGCGGGGATGGAAGTCCGACGGGAACTCGGGGAACGAGTAGAAGGCGTCGGCGACCACGGCGCGCCGCAGCGAGAGGCCCGGGTGGCTGGCCACGGCGGCCAGGAGAGAGCAGACCTCGGCGGCCTGGGCTTCGAGGCGCGGCAGGTCGAGCGCGGCCAGGGTGTCGTCTGGGGTGCCCTCGCGGGGCAGGCTCTCCTGAGCCGTGGCCAGCGCCACGTTGTAGATGCCCAGGCGCCCCGCCACCTCGCCGCTGTGGATGAGAAACGGCGCGGCCCAGAGCAGCCGGGGCGGGTCGAGGGTGCCGTCGGCCGAGGCGCGCTCGAAGTGGGCCGGCCGCGCGGGCGAGCCGTCGAGCGCCTCGGCCGCCCGCAGAAAGGTCGTCTGAATCTTGCCGTAGAGGCCAGGGTCATCGCCGGGGATGTGCATGGCAGAGTCGCCGCCGATGACCAGGCCCCATCGCGGCGAGGCGTCGCCGAGGAGGAGCGACACGTGCAGGCCCACCCACAACGCGCCAACCAGCTTGTAGAGCCGCTGATCGGCGGCGAGAGCGCGGCGCTCGGCCCTCAACTCGGCGGCCCGCCGTTCGACTTCCTCGCGCAGTTCGGAGACGGCGGCGGCGAGAATCCCCTGCGCCTCGCGGGGGTCGCTCCCTCGGGAAAGCACACGCAGCAGCACGTTCCAGCGATCCTTCGCGGCCTCGTGGTCGGCGATGCGGCGTTCGAGGGCCTCGCGTTCGGGCGCCTCCGCCGGCAAGGCGGCGAGGGTCTTGCGCAGATCGTAGAGGGCCTGGCGCAGCTCGAACGAGTGGGCGGCCGCGTTGCGCTTGAGACGCAGCACCAGTTCGCGGCGGACGGGGGATTCGGCAGCGACCGGGTCGGGCCGAGCCAGTTGGGCGCGCAGGTCGAAGAGAAATCGCTCCTCGGCCTCCAACGACTTCGCGCGGCTCTCGAGGGTGATGGTGGGGTCGTTCGCCTGGTCGAGGAGGCGATAGAGCGCGGCGGCGCCGGCGTGGCCGCGGGCCTGGTTGTCGAGGAAGGCCAGCAGCACGTGGCGGCGGGGGCGGTTGGATTTCAGGTGCTCGGCGAGGCGGAGAAGCGCGGCGCAGTTGGCCGCGCCGCGCGCGCCCGGCGACAGGCGCGGCACCTCGCCGAACGTGTCGAGGGAGCAGGCCACGATCACCAACTCCTCGGCGTCCTGGCCGAAGTGCGCGTCGGTGCCGCGCAGGAAGGCGAGCACGTTCCGCCCCACGGCGCTCCGCCACGGAGTCCGGCCGCGGATTCGCACGGCCGCGCCGTCGGGGAGGTCGGAGCGTGGCCCCGCATAATAGAAGCGCGGAAGATTGGCGTTGGCCATCGTGTAGTGGCACTGCCAGGCCTCGGCGCGGCCGTTGGGCACGAAGACCACGGCTCGTGCGCCCAGCCGGAATGCCCGCAGCCAGGCGCCCCCGCTGTTGTAGTCCACCACCACGATCCTGCCCTCGGGCGAGCGCTCGCCGAAGTCGTTCGGGCCGCCCGCGCCGACGTGCAAAATCCGCCCCGTAATCCCCTCGGGCGGGGTGGCGGGCGGCACGATGCCGTTGGGCCTCATCGCAAACAGCGGCCGGAGAGTCGGCGTGGGCGCGTCCGCCTGAACCTCGATCGAGCACTCGTCCTCGGTCTGAAGGCTGGCGAACTCCTGGACCACGACCTCGGCCCCGAGGGCCTCGAGGCGTTTCACCAGGTAGTCTGCCGCGGCCTGGTACTCCGCCGTGCCGCTCAGGCGATGCGGCGCGGCCGTGAGCGCGGCACAATCGGCTTGAAACGTGTCTTCTCCCGCCCGGCTCGTGGCGGCCAGAAGGAGGAACAGGAGTTGGCCGAAGCGTCGCATCATCACTCGTGCTCGCCGGCGATGGAGCCGACCTCGACGTGGACCTCGTCGCGTCGGGCGATGCGCTCGATGCGGCCATCGCGGATCCACATCAGGCGGTCGCAGATATCCATCATGCGGTGGTCGTGGGTCGCGCAGATGATCGTCACGCCGCGCTCCTCGTTGAGGCGGCGCAGGATGTCGAGGATTTCGCGGCCGGTGCGCAGGTCGAGGTTGGCCGTCGGCTCGTCGCACAGCAGCACGCTGGGCCGGTTGGCCATCGAGCGGGCAATGGCCACGCGCTGCTGCTGGCCGCCCGACATCTCGATGGGGCGGTGGAACCAGCGGTCGCCCAGGCCCACCAGATTCAGCAGCTCGATGCCGCGCCGCCGCGCCTCGTCGGGCGGCACACCGCCGAAGGCCATCGGGGTGGTGACGTTCTCCAGCGCGGTCATGTACTGAATCAGGTTGTATTCCTGGAAGATGTAGCCGATCTTGCGGCAGCGCAGGAACGCCAGCTCGATGGCCGTGAGCTGCGCCACGTCCACCTCGTCAATGAACACGCGGCCGCTCGTCGGGCTGTCGAGGCCCCCGATCATGTTGAAGAACGTGGACTTGCCGGAGCCCGACGGCCCCATGACCGAGATGAATTCGCCCGTGTAGATCGCCACGTCCACGCCGCGCAGCGCCTCCGTGAGCACGTTCTTGATGACGTAGTGCTTCTGGAGGCCAATGGTGCGGATGATCACGCGGCGAGAGGAGACTTCCAAGGTGTCACACACCTTCCACGCGGGGATGGATGGATGATTGGACGAAAGGACAAATGGCCGACGAGGGGATTGCCAGGCATTCATCCACCCATCCAATCATCCACCCATCCTCCTCACTGGATTCTCATGGCTTCCATCGGCGCCAGCCGAGCCGCCTTGAGTGAGGGGTAAACCGCTGCCACCGCGGCGAGGACGACCCCCAGGATGGCGGACACGGCGACCGTCACCGCCATCTGCCCGATCGGGAACGATGCCGTGACGAGCGACCCGAAGGGCACCACCATCCGGGCAAAGCCCAGCCACGCGCCAAGCACAGCCCCCAAGAGGCCACCCACGAGGCCCAGGAAGGCCGCCTCGAGGACGAACATGAGCATGATGAAGCCATCCAGCGCCCCAAGGCACTTCAGCGTGGCAATCTCGCGGAACCGCTCCGTCACCGACATGAGCATCGAGTTCGAGATGCCCACCACGCACACAAGCATCGAGGCCAGCACCAGCCAGTCCATCCGCTCGCCGCTGCCGGTGAGGCCGCCGGACGTCACGGTCATGCGCTCGGCCCGCGCAAGCGAGTGCAGTTCCTCTTCGGCCCGGGCCAGCTCGACCAGGCGGTCGGCAGTGAGATTCGCCGCGTCCCCACCCGTCTCCTTCTGGCGCGCAAGGTACCACAAGGCGCCCCTCGGGTCACTGAGCAGCCGCCAGAGGGTGCGCACGTTCACATCGTTGGGCAGGAGGTCCAGGTAGCCTGCCACCGCCTGCCGCATCTCGGGCATTCCGACCGACTTCTCGACGAGCCGCGCGTCGTGTGTACGGCGGGCCTGCTCGGCGACGCGCCGAGCCGTGTCGGGGTCGAGGTCGAAGCCCGCCGCGCGGATCGCGTCGCCCAGTGCTCCATCGGCATCGGCGAGGGCCTCGATGAGCGTGCGGCCATCGAGGCGCGCCGCTACGGCGGCGATGCCCTCCGCCCGCTTCTTGCGGAGCGCCAGGAGGTGCGACTTCAGTTCCGGCCACGCGTGCAGCAGGCCCTCAAACTGCTCGAATGTCGAGGGCAAGCGCACCGAGCGCAAGGTGCCCAGCGCCGAGCGGAAGCGATCAAGCGCCGCCGGCTCCTGGAGGGCGTCGAGGGCCTCGGGGCCGATGGCATCGTGCAGCAGCGCGCGCCGGCGGGGGTAGTCGAGGCCATCGAAGAAACGAAGGTACTCCATGGCTCGGCGCGCAGCATCGCGCAGGGCCGGCTCGCCCGTCGCGTCCTGAGAGACCTCGGACAGGAGTTCCTCCACCGTGCCCGGGTTGGTGAGCCGGGCGACCCACGTGGCCGCGAGGCGCAGCTCAGCGATCCGGCCCAGGGCGCGGCGGGCGATGGCGCGGCGGATCAGGCTCTCGCTCAGGATGTTCATCAGGAACGCCACGGCGACGGCCACCACGCCCACCGTGACCGCCGAACGGAAAAGGCGATAGCGTACCCCGTTCGCCGTGATCTGCACCGTGCGGCGGAGTCCGAGGATGGGCTGATCGCGAATCTCGATGGCTTTCACGACGGGAACACCATGAACCGCTTGGGGGGTTCGCCCCACACAAGGTACGAGATGGCCCCGATGATCATCGGCAGCAGGCCGCCCAGCATGTCGCCGGCGATGACCCCGATCATCAGCGGCTTGAGCCGCTGGTAGGCCGACGCGCCGCCGTACTTCGTCGCCGCCACCTTGATCAGGCAGCCAAGCAGGAACGAGAAGGCAAAGCACCGGCTCTGCCACGTGGCCAGGACGAGAAACATGATCGGGTGAAGCGGCCAGCGCGGGAAGCGCAGCCGCGCGGCGGCGAACGACAGCGTGAGCCCCAGCGCGATGCAGAAGGCCAGCACGCACGGCCCGTTGGGCGTCAGCTCGCGGAACCACGCCCAGCCCGAGAGCTTGCCGGCCTCCCCCAAATTGCCCTGGGCCTTCAGCTTCTCCATCGCGCTCACCGTGGCGTCGAAGGCCATTCTCGGCACATTGGCGGTCCAGCCGTCCGACGCCCGTCCCGAGCCCTGATCGTAGCTCCAGTACAGCGTCGCGGGCACAGCCACGGCGAACCCGAGCAGAAGCGCCGCCACGCTCCAGACGGCCACCTTGCCCAGCTTCGCGCGGTTGGAGTCCACCAGCTTGAACGCCTGCACCATGAACGGCATCACGGCCTCGCGCGGGTCAATCAGGAGGAGCGAGGTGACCATGAACATGATGAGCATGGCCCTCGGCCCGAGCGCCTTGGCCCCGAGGAAGCCCCAGAGGATCACACACGGGAAGTGGTAGGAGTGAATGTAGAAGACCCCTGTCTCGGCCACCACGCGGCTGATGACGGTGAAGATGATGGCGGAGCCGGCCGTGTAGAGGATGGCCAGGTACCAGTCGAGCCCCACCAGGAAGAGCTGAAGCGCGAAGAGCGCCGCGCAGACCAGGAAGACCCGGGCGGCCCACACGGCTTCGCGCTCGACCTCCTCGCTCGAGCGCAGGAACAGGCCGCGGCGGAAGACGTTCAGGTAGTAGTGGCGGCCCGTGTACAGCAGCACGAGGAACATGCCGAAGTAGGCCCCTCCGAAGAGAAACGTCTCCATCTTCAGCGAAACGAATCCTCCTCCACCCAGCGTGATGCCGTAGCCGGCCAGCGTGCCCGCCACCCAGGCGTACACGTAGCCCGCGATCCCCAGCGAGAACGACACATCGGTGGAGAGGAAGAACGCGAAGGCGATCACCGTGTAGTAGAGGGTGGGGTTCATCAGCAGGTAGTCCCAGCCGCGCTGGAGGGCCGTGCCCTCGCTGAGCGAACGGAAGTCGAACGTGCGTTCGATGCGGATCAGGTACCGGGGCCACCATTCGACCGCATAGTTGTTCAAGTGGATCGCCAGCACCACGAGGCCGCCGATCCAGAACAGGCGGTTGCCGAAGACCCAGCCGCGCGCCTGGCCCTCCTGCGGCAGAAGGGCGTTGGCGAATGCGATGATGGGATAGGGCATCTGCTCGTGGCTCGACCATTGGCGGTGCACGACGAGCGCCAGGGCGATCATCGCGATCGAGAACGCCGCCAGCAGCGGCAGCCAGAAGGCCAGCGTGCGCGCCCAGGCCCCCCACGGGATGCGCGAGAAGGCCATGTGCTGCGTGCCGCTGCCCAGGCCCTGCACGAAGCCGTTCAGCGCCGTGCTCTCGTCCTGCGACACGTCGGCCAGCATCTGTTTCGGCACGAGGTCCATCACGCCGGCCTCCTTCCAGCCCGGCGTCGTGCGCGCGTACTTGTGCGGCAGCATCAGGAAGGTGCCGAAGTAATGCATCAGCCCGCGGCCGGGCACGTAGCAGGCGGCGAGCGTGAGGGCGATGATCACGGCGAGGTCGCGGTTCGTCAACGCCAGCCGCTTCGAGGCCCTCAGCAACAGCGGGTTCACGAAGAGCAGGAAGAGCAACAGGCCGCCGTAGACCGAGATCGGCATATAGTTGCCGACCAGGAAGGTCTGGCGCATGATGAAGTCGTTGAAGAATGCGCAGCTGCACACGGCCGCGGCGGAGAGTAGGCCGATGAGTATGGCGATGGGCCGCATGGAGTGTCCTCGCCCACTTCACATGGGTGAACGGAGGCTGGCTGGATGATTGGATGGTTGGATGGTTGTCAGGCATTCATCCATTCATCCACCCATCCAATCATCCTGTCACCCATCCACGACTCACCCCTCTGTCATTGCCACCGCCAGCGCGCCGCGCTGAACCAGTTGGCTGAGGTAGCCGGTCACAGCCACGCGGGCCTCGTGGAAGCTCAGGCGGTGCTCGGCGCCAAAGGCATCCACGATCGCCTCCACGGTGCGCTCTCCGTCGCACAGCTCCCACACCTGCGCGCCCAACGAGTCGAGGCGCACGGTGCGGGTCGGCTGGATCGGCACGACCCACGAGAGCGGGGGCACGTGCCACCGCGGGCGTTGCCGCTTCACCGCGACCGCCAGGCCGCCCGACGCCTCCCGCGCGGCCTCGGCCGCGGCGTTGCGGGCCGGCCGCGCCGCGAGCATGGCACGCCACGAGTGCCGTTCAGCCACGTAAAGGCTTCCCTTCACAGCAAGAGAGCCTGTCGGAGATGAACTGCCCGCTCTCGCCGGCCTCAGGTCCCGTGACGGCCACACGGTAGAGTCGCCCATCGGCCGGGCAGAGCCAGGCGGCCGCCGCATAGTGGGCCGGCCTGCGGAACAGGCCACCCCGGCGCAGACCCCCGATCGTTTCCACCTGGTGGCGCAGGCGTTGCATCTGCGGGGCACACAGGCAAGATGCCTGGACCACCGGCGCCTGAACATCCGCGGGCATCTGCCACATCAGCCAGTCGCGCACCGAGCCCCGCAGCCACTGCGGCACCATGCCGAGCCGTTCGAAGGTCACATGCCGCGCCTCCTTGGCGTCGGCGAACTCCAGCCGTGCAAGCGCGGGCTGCGCGATACATTCAACCAGATCGAGGCTGGGCGAGGCAAACGCGTCTATCCCGAGAGCGCGCCAGCGGCGCCTTCCGCCCGGCCAGGGCGGCTCAGAGCCTACACTGTCCAGGACTCGTGCCTCCAGCGACGGATCGAGTCCATCGGGCCACAGCAGCGCGACTTCGATCAGGCAGCCTTCCTCAGCGAGGTAGCGGCTGAAGCGCGACGTGAGCAGCCCCTCCTCAAGGCCGCGGAGGCCGTGCCACTCGCCGGTGCGAACCGAGGCAGCATCGGGCATCGTGCCTTCGAGCCGCTGCTTCGCCAGGTAGTTCGAGGCCAGGCGCTCGAGGTCAGGAGGCTCGCTCACGGTCTGCCAGCTCAGTTCGGCTCGGAATTGCCTGCGATCGGCGAATGCGCAGCGACCGGCCGCGGCGTTCCGCGAGAACTGGAGCATTTCCCAGTCGGCGGGCAGTTCGAGGCGGATGTGGCGCCAGATCGTCAACTGCATCGCGCAATGCCTCGACCCGCCGGGGCAGACAACCTCACCTCACTCCGATGCGGCGTGCGGCCACGTGGCTCATGCCTTCTCCGCTGCCTCGCTCATAGACGCACAGGAGCCCGCCCATACCGTCGGCGGCCAGGGCGGGCCGTCGTTCGTCCGCGTCGCTCGCCGCCACGGGCACTCCGGCGGGGTCGAGCGACGTGACGCCGTCCACCCGCGCGGCCACAAGGTCGCAGTTCTCGAAGTTCGTCCATTTCTCGCCGCCCAGGTGATAGCGCTGCCAGACGACGAGCGAATGCTTGCCGGCCCAGGCGCTGGCGCTGTGGCCCCAGGGCCACGTGGCTCCCCTGCCCTTTTCGCGGCCGAAGTCGAGCCAGTGCGGCAGGCGGGCCTGGGGGTGCTCCTCCTTCACAGGGCTTGCGGGCGTGCCGTTGGGGCCGATGAAGGCGGCACGCATGGCGCCGGGGCCGCCCCAGCCCCAGGGGTCGGGCGGCGAGCGGTGGCTGATGACCAGCCAGCCCCTGTCGGGCACGGCCGAGAGCGAGAAGATGGCCGCCTTGGTGCCGCCAAGCGCCGGCGCGGGCTTGCTGGCCGGCTTGCCGTCGGCGCCCAGCAGAATGCTGCGGACCTCGCCCGCCCAGAAGCCCGCGCCGCCACAGGCGGCGAGATAGCACTTGCCATTCCATGCCACCTTCGGTTGCGGCGTGGCGCCGGTCTCGACGGCCGCCCCCACCTTGCCGTCGGCGCTCACCTGCGCGGCGAAGCCACGGTAGGCGGCCTCGGCTCCGGCCAGGCCCTGCCAGACGACCAGGAAGCCCTGGCCATCCGAGGCCACGGCGGGCAGGGCCTGGGTGCGCGGGCCGGCCGCTACGGCAATAGGCTCGGCGTCGAGCACCTTGCCCTCGGGGCTCACCCGCGCCGCCAGCACGTCGTAGTCCTTCCCGTTCCGCAGGTCTTGCCACACGACAAGGAACGCCCCGCCGCCGAAGGCTACGCGAGGCTGCTCCTGTACGCCGTTCTTGCAGGGACTCACCTCGATGCCTTTAGGGTCGAGCACCTTCCCATCGGCAGAGACGCGCGCGGCGTAGATGCGGGCGCTGCCGCCCTTGCCGTGCCAGCCCTCGCGCCAGACCGCCAGGTAGGCGCCGCCGCCGAACGCCACATCGGGGGTGGCCTGAATGCCTCTGCCCGGCCCGTCGGCCAGGAGGGGGAACTCCTCGCCGACATCAATGCCCCCTTCGCCACCGACGGCCAGGGGTGCGAACGTGAGCAGAAGAGTAAAGAGGCTTCTCATGGCTTCGCCTCCTTCGCGTCATAGGCCCGCCAGAGTCCGTTCGGCTCGCCCGAACAGGAGAGGTAGACGCCCCCCTTCGCATCGGTAGCCACCACGGCGTTCCAGCACAGGTAGACCTTCTCGGCGGGAACGCCGACGGCGTCCTTGGGCCACTTGTGCTGGTCGGGCTTAGCGCCGACGACGGTGCGGAGCCAGCCCTCTTTGAGCCAGCGGAAGCGGTTCTCGTCCGGCCCGCCGCACCAGAGGGCGCGATGAACGGGGTCCCAACACACATAGGCGCATCCCGAGTTGAAGCTGGCCCAGGTGAGGGCGGGGCCGTCGCAGTTGGCGTTGAAGCGCTTCTGCTGAGGCGTCTGGTCGTCGGGCCTGATCCCCAAGGGCTTGGGCATGCCGGCCACGGTGGTGACCTCGCCGTTCTTGAGATCAATGCGGCGGACGCAGAAGTTCCAGTGGTCCGAGAGGTAGAGCGTGTCGTCGTCCTCGCCGCCGCACAGGTTGCCGCCGAGGCCGATGAGGGCGAACGTGGCATCGGCGAGCGGCCCGTCGGTGCGCTTGCCGCTGCGGACCTTCGCATTAAGGGTCGTGACCTGTCCGTCCTCGATGCGGCGGATGCGCTCGTTGTGGTCGAGGATGAACAGGGTGCCGCGCGAGTTGAATACAAGGCTGTCAATGCGGGTGAAGGTGGCGGCGGCGACCGGTCCGTCGTCGAAGCCTGCCTTGCCGGGCGTGCCGGCGACTAGCTCGGCGCGGGGCGGGGCATCGGGGCTGGCCGTCAGGCGGCGAAGGCAGTTACGGCCGGCGAGGTAGAGCTGCTTGTCCCTGGGGTTATAGGCCACTCCCGCGTGGGCGCACACTTGGGCCGTGGTGGCCTGGAGGATGTCGCTGTCTTCGAGTAGTAGCCTCAGGGTGCCGGATGGGTCCACCTCGGCCAGGCCACCGGCGAAGGGGATCACGACCGAGCCGTCGGGCAGCGCGCAGGCGCCACAGCGGCCCAGGCCGCCCGTCTCGCGCGCCGGCCCCTGAAGGAACTCTGGCCCCGCCGTGCTGTTCCCGGCGAAGCGGTCCACCAGCCAGTCAGCCGCCGAGGGGTCGAGAATCATCTTCGGCATGTCCTCCCCGGCCGATGCCGTCATGAATCCGAGGGCGAGAAGCAACAGATGCGCGAGCGTACGCATGGCGGGCCTCCTGCGAGTCTCCCCCGGCGCCATTGTGCAGACCGACCGCGGCCTGTCAACCGCGATTTCGTCGCCACAGCGGCGCGCGTGCCAGACGGGCGCCTGGAGCTGCCGCGTCTCAGCTTGCCAGGGGTGGGCAGTCAGGCCGTGCACGCGCAGGCGGCAGGGGCTCGCCGTAACACGAGTTGGCTATGAAAGACCCTTTTGGCCAGCTTGAGGGCATGTGGGCGCCGGTTGGGCCTTGACATCGCGCTCGCAAAGGGGGAAGATGACAGGGGCTTGTCACCAAGGAGAGCGACCATGCGGAGACGCCTGGCATCCCTGACTCTTTTCGCCGCACTCGCGAGTCACGCGGGGGCCGAACAGGCCAAAGGAGTAACGCCCATGTTCGAGACCGACACGCTCAAGACCTCGCTCGGCGACCTCAAGATCACCTTCATCGGCCACGGTACGCTGATGTTCGCTCTGGGCGACACGATCATCCACGTGGACCCCGTTTCGGCCGAGGCCGACTACTCGAAGATGCCCAAGGCCGACCTCATTCTCATCACCCACGAGCATTTCGACCACCTCGACCCCGCCGCCGTGGCCGCCATCCGCAAGCCCGCTACAACCATCCTGCTCACAGCCAAGTGCGCGGCCAAACTGACCGGCGGCACCATAATGAAAAACGGCGACACCCGCGAGGTCGGCAGGCTCAAAGTCGAGGCCGTGCCCGCCTACAACATCACCCACAAGCGACCATCGGGCGACCCCTTCCACCCTCGCGGCGAGGGGAATGGCTATGTCGTAACCTTCGGAGACACAAGGGTCTACATCGCGGGAGACACCGAGAACACCCCCGAGATGAAAACGCTCAAGGACATTGCGGTCGCCTTCCTCCCGATGAACCTTCCCTACACGATGACCCCCGAGATGGTGGCCGACGCGGCCAGGGCCTTCCGCCCGCGCATCCTCTACCCTTACCACTTCGGCAAGACCGATACGGCTGAGCTGGTGAAGCTCCTCGCCGACGAGAAGGGGATCGAGGTGCGCCTCCGCAAGTTGCCGTGAGCAGCGGCTTGGGCGGCCAATCGGCTCGGACGGCATCGCCACGAGGAGGAATGGCAGCGATGAAGCACGTGGTCTTCCTGTCCACCCTGTTGGTCGGCGCGTTCCTCACTCTATCGCCTATGATTTTCCATGAGGCGGGTCCGGGCTGCCGCGACTATCTCTTCTATGCGAACCTGGCGGGCCTGGGCCTCCTCGTGTGCGCCGTGGTCATGGGCTTCAAGGCGCTCCGAGAGAAGTAGAGCTGGAAGGGGGAAGACCGAGAGGTGACGCGGTTCGAGATCACGCGCGCGGTGCTTCTGTGGCTGGCCTTCGCGGCCGCCCGAAGCAGCGCGACCGATGCTCCGCCAGCCTTTGCCAGCAAGCCGGCGACCGCCCAGGTCGGCGGGAGTGTCCATATCACTTTCGCTGCCGACCGCGAGACCGACGTGTCGGTGACCATCGAGGATGCGGCGGGCCGCGTCGTCCGCCACCTCGCCGCCGGCGTGCTCGGCACCAACCCGCCCGCGCCCCTCAAGCCGGGCCTTACCCAGACCCTCGCGTGGGATGGCACGGCCGACAACGGCAACCCCGCAGCAGGCGGCCCCTTCCGCGTCCGCGTGAAGCTGGGCTTGAGGCCCGAGTTCGATTCCTTCCTGCTCTTCCAGCCCGACGCCACGCCCGACATCACCAGCCTCGCGCTCGGCCCGAAGGGCGAGGTGTATGCTTTCTACCATGATCCCACGGCCAACGGCAACCAGGGGGGTGTCAAGCTCAAGGTCCTCGACCGCCAGGGCCGCCATCTCCGCCAGATCATCCCCTTCCCCGCCGACCTGCCCTACGAGCGCGTGAAGGCCACGGGCGCCTTCCAGGACGATGCGGGCAATCTGGTACCCCACTGCCACAACTGGCACACGCTCAGCTTCTACCCCGACACCCAGTGGGCCCGCGGGCGCAGCATGTCGGACTTCAGCCAGCCGACGGTGGACGCCAACGGGCGCGTCTACTGGATCATCGAGGGGGGCCGCCTGTGCGCGGTGGACGCGGATGGAGGCATCCCCTACGACACGTTCCTCAGCCCACCGTTATTCCCCGGCGTGAGTTTCCCTGGCGGCCGCCCGGCGCTGGCTGTGAGCGGCGATGGCAAGCACCTCTATGCCGCCGGTATCCGCACGGCGGAGGATTCCTGGGGCAAGAACTCCGCTCCCCTCCCCTGCGTGTTCCGCATCAGCGTGGCGACCCGCGCGGCGACGGTCTTCGCGGGCAAGCGTGACCAGCGCGGCACGGATGGCGCGCTGCTCGCCGGCCCCCGCGGCGTGGCCGTGGCCGGCGGCTTGCTTTACGTGGCCGACCCCGACGCCGGCCGCGTCGCTGTCTTCAGAGAGTCCGACGGATCACTCGTCGGAGAACTGAAGGCCACGCTGCCCCACATCGTCCAGGTCCATCCCAGCACCGGCGCCGTCTATGTGGTCAGCTACGTGCCCGAGGACGAGCCGCGCCCCGACGGCAAGTGCCGCATCAAGGACGCCCACCTGCTGAAGTTCGCGAGCTACCAGGACGCGCACCCCCTCTACCAGATGCCGCTGCCGCGCACGGGCCTCAGCCCTAACGACGGCACGCACCGCATTGCGCTCGACGCGACCGCCGACCCGCCGCTGCTCTGGGCGCCGGGTCTGCCCTACGCCCGCACCGGCCGCCGCATCGCCTGCTACCGCGACACAGGGACGGCCTTCGAGGCCGTCGCATTGCCCGAGCCCACGGAACCCTGGGGCGACGGGCCGCGCGACCTCGTGCTCGACCGCGCCCGAGGCGATCTCTACATCAAGGTCAACGGCGAGCAATGGCATCAACTCGACGAAGAGACCTGCAAGCCGGCGCGCCGGGTGCGGTTTCCCAAGAATGAGGGCGGCCCGTACATGGGCTCATCGGGCGCGCAGCTCGGCGTGGATTCCGCCGGCCGTTACGTGACCCACTGCTGGGGCGACCGCAGTGGCCTGATGCGCTGGGCACGCGACTTCAAGCCGTTGCCCTGGGACGGCCTCGCCACCCATCGCACCGATTGGGGCGGGATGATGACCTTCCAACTCAACTACATGGCCATCCATCGCGACGAGATCTACGTCATCAAACCCGTCGAGGGGCCGCATCATCTGGACGTCTATGACTTCGGCCTGCGCCATAAGCGGCGCGCCGTGTGGAACGTCCGCCGCGGCTCCTGTCCGCGCGTGGACGCCCGCGGCAACCTCTACCTCACCGTGCCGCTTCGCCCGCTCGACCGCGACTTCCCCGCCTTCTTCGACGGCAAGCTGGCGAAGCTGCCCGACTACTTCCGCAACCTGGGCGAGGGCCACTACTGGTACACTTACATGCACGGCAGCCTCGTCAAGTTTCCGCCCGAGGGCGGCGCCTTCCTCTGGCAGCAGACCGCGCGCGAGAGCAACGACCTGGCGGGCCTGCCCGACGCCGTGAAGGCGAAGCCGAGGGCAAAGTTCCAGTACTTCCGCGATGGCCGCTACCCGCACACCCCGTGCGAAGTCCAGGGCGCCGAGTGGGTGCGCTTCGGCTACTCGCCCTATTCCGAAACCTACAGCATCGGCACCCCCGCCTGCATGTGCGAGGGCACAGGCTTTGACGTGGACGCCTTCGGCCGCGTCTTCTTCCCCAACCTTTGCCAGTTCCGCATCGAAGTCATTGACACCAACAACAACCCCATCGCCACCTTCGGCCACTACGGCAACCAGGACTCTGGCGGCCCCGCGCCGAGGGTCAAGACGCCCGATATCCCGCTCGCGTGGCCCACCTATGTGGCCGTGAGCGACACCCACGCCTACGTGAGTGACACCGTGGGCCTGCGCGTGGCCCGCGTGCGCCTCGGCGCGCATGCGGAGGAAGCGTGCGACCTTCAGAGGAAGGAGTAAGGTCCTGAGACACCACCTCGCCGCCGCCCGACGAGCGGCGCTCGCCTGGAGCCTGACGCTGGGCTGCGTGCAGGCCGCCGAATGGCTCGATTGCCTCATTCCGCCGCCCTCCGGCGTGTCGCTCAGCAGCGGGGTCCTCGACATCACCGCGCCCGTTGAGCGAGCCGCGCTCATCCCCCTCGCCTCGCCCGCGCCGGGCGCATTCGACCTCGAGATCGAGTTGCGCTGGACGTGTCCGGCCTCGCAGCGCGGCGGGGTGGACGTGCTGGCCGGGCCCCACTCCGTGGGCAGCGCGGGCTATCGCGTGGCCGCGAGCGTAGAGCCCTGGCGGGTCTTCGAGTGCCGCGGGCCGCAGCTTGTGGCCCGCTCCTGGCACACCATCGAGTTGCGCGTGCGTCCTGGCTCGTTCGAGTACCGCCTCGGCGGTCGCCCGGTTCTGCGGGTAGACGCTGCCGGCTCGATGGAGTCGGGGGTGCGCCTGGCCGTGGCTGGAGGCACACGGGCACAGGTGCGCCGCTGCCGGCTCCGCGCGGCCCCAGGGGAGGCACGCGAAGGGGCCGACCGGCTCGCGTGCGCTGCCGAGCTGTTCCCTCACCGAGGTCGCGCTGTGCCCGACGGCCAGGCCCTCGGAGGCCGAGCGGTGGAACTCCGGGGCGCCGGCCCCGACCAGTGGCTGATGGACGGCCAGGATGTCGCCCTGCCCACCATCGGACCGTGGGCGGCCGTCTTCGGCCTCCGAGGCATGGCCGGCAGCGGAACCGTGTGGCTCGAGGTCGCACGCGCCAATGGCGAGCGCGTGGCTGCCGCGGCCGTGCGCCTGGAGGAATTGCCCGCCCAGGGCTACGAGCGTCTGAGGGTTCCCTTCCATTGCGAGGCGGGCGAGGTGCTGCAATTCCGCGTGGCGGCCGACCCGGGGCGCTTGCGCGTGGACGAGGTTGCCATCGAGAAGTCGGCGGCGGCGCCGGCTGGCGGGGCGGCCGGACCCCCCAACGCAGCCTGGCGGCCCCGCCGGGCGCGCGCGCTGGCCGACACGTGGGGCAAGGCGACCGGCGAGGACGCGGGCATCGCCATTCTGCGCCTGGAGCGCCGCCTCGCCGAGGGCGGCTGGTACGAGTTCCGCGTCGTGTGGGAGCAGCGTGGCGCAGTACAGGCGGACGACGTGGCCGTGGACCTCTGGGTGGCCTGCCGCGACCCGTGGGGCATCGTGCGGGTGTTCGACCTTGGCGTGGCTGCCGACGCCGTGCCGCGCGGCGTGCACCATACGAGCGCCTGGCTCGACCCCGCGGTGCTGCCGCGCTATGGCTCGCCCGGGTCGCTCTTCGCGCAGGTCTACCGCAAGGGGGTGCCTGTAGCCTCCGCCGCGCGGAAGTGGGGGATTCCGGTGGACGACGTGTACATCGTGCGGGCACCGCGCGCCGGCGCGCTGCGGCCCGCACCCGCGTTCACTGAATGATCGGCGGCTCGCGCCGGCCCTCGACGTCCCAGCCCTTCGACCAGCGGCGGAACTTGAACACCTCGGTATACTGCACCCGGTCGCCGCGGTTGCCCGGCGCGTTCTTCAGCGGGCCGTCGGTGTAGTTGACGTTGTGCCCCTCCCAGCGGAACTGGAGGCGAAGCTTCACGTGGGCCACGGGGCCCTCCACCGAGATGTCCTCGACCGACACGGTGAAGCCCTCGACCTTCGAGCTGGCTTCCTTGTCGTCGGCGAAGTACGAGTGGAAGCGGTTCGTGATCTCCTGCGCCGAGGGCAGCTCGGGCGCGCTGTGCAGGCCGCCGGACCCCGCGGCGCTACCGAGGCCGGGCAGGCGGAAGACGAGGGCCGCCAGCAGCACGACCATGATCGCCTGGAGAATGGTCTGAACCATCCGGTTTGAGCCCATCGCGGCAACTCCCTTCGACTGGCAGAGGCGCGGCGCGCATTCGGCTCCCCGTGCCGAACTCCGCCCGCGATGATACCGCCCGCCCCGCACCCTGTCAAGCAACCGCTGCCCGCAAGTTCCCTCTTGAATACCCCCTCTCGCGGGGGTAGAATGGGGCGCACGGGTCGCCGGGCGGGTGGTGGAACCGGCAGACACATTGGACTTAAAATCCAAAGGGGCGTAAAAACCCCATACGGGTTCGAGTCCCGTCCCGCCCACCAGGGTGGCGTTCGGTGCGGCAGTCACGGGCCTCTTGTGGGAAGGGGGTGCGAAATGATGGCCAGGCGATCTGGGTCGGGAGCAGGCAGGGCGGGCCGCGCCACCGTCGGGTGGCAGGACCCGCTGCGGGCCGGCTTCGCTCACCCCGCGCCGGCAGCGGGGCACGGCGAGCACGTGCACGCGCATCACTATCACCCGTCACGCACGCCGGTGCACCTCATTCTGATTCTCTCCGCGGTGGGCATCGCCGCCATTGTGCTGCTCATCGGCATCCTCTCCAGCGGCGGTGGCGCGCCCACTCTGGCCGAACTGAGAGCCAAGCTGGGCATCGCCCCCGGCGCGCCCGCGGCAGGGGTCAAGCTGTCGCAGGTGGACTTCATGAACCGCCTGGGCACGCCCGACCACCGCGAGCAGGACCCGACGTACATCTACCTCTACTACAAGATCGAGGGGGGCATGGCGGTGATCGTGGTGGACCGCGGCGGCTGGGAGGTCGGCGAGGCGCGCATCCGCCAGATTTCCACCCGTTGAACGGGCCGGCGATGAGAATAGGCGGACCGCGCCCCGCGCTCACCCCGCACGACGAGCAGGCGATTCATCGCGCCCTGCTGCGCCTGTGCGACGAGGTGGGCCTCCTCGTCGAGAGCCCCGCGATCCTCGATCGCCTCGCCGCCGCCGGCGCGCGGGTGGACCGCCAGGCGCAGCGCGCCCGGCTCGGCCCCGACTTCGTGGAACGGTTCATCGGCGATTCCGCCCGTTTCGACTGGGACGCCGCCGAGCCCTCGGTCGCCGGCTCGGCCGGGGTTTACCACGGCTATCATCTGGATCCCGACACCGGCCGTTACGAACCGTGGACGCTGCCCCTGCTGCTCCGCTATCTCAAGCTCGCCCACCATCTCGAGCACACGAACGGCTTCGTCAGCGTGACGTTCGGCATCCGCGGCGTGCCTTCGGCGGCCCTCGAGCCGTTCCTCCATTACCTCGCCTTCAAGCTCTATGGCCACAGTGCGGCGGGCGTGACCGACGTGCGGCAGGCCGCGACGGTGCTCGACCTATGCGAGGCCGCCGCGGCCGAGCTGGGCGACGACGGCCGCCGCCGCTTCCGCGGCGTGGTCTACCTGGTCTCGCCGCTCAAGCTCGGGCACCAGGAGGCCGACGTCTTTACTTTCTTCGCCGAGCGGGGCATCGCCACCGGCATCGGCCACATGCTCTCGCTCGGCGGCACGGCGCCCGTGACGCTCGCCGGCGCCCTGGCCCTGAACCTGGCCCAGGACGTCTTCACCCACGTCATCCACCGCGCGTACTTCGGCGGGCGGGCCTTCGGGATCGGCTGCGCCATATCCCCCCTCGACATGCGCACGGGCATGTACTGCTACGGCCGGCCCGAGCAGCATCTGGCCAACGTGGCCCTTGCCCAGATGGCCCGCCGCTACGGCGTGCCCTTCTGGGGCCACTGCGGCTCGTGCGACGCCAAGCGCCCGAGCGCCGAGGCCGGCTTTCAGAAGGCCCTGGGCGCTATGGCCTGCCTGATGGCCAGCGGGCACGCCAGCATCGCCACCGGGCTGCTCTCGGTGGACGAGGTGTTCTCGCCCGTGCAGATGGTGATAGACGACGAGATAGTGGGCGCGCTGAAACGCTTCGCCCGCGGCTTCGAGGTCAACGACGAAACGCTGGCGTTCGACCTCATCCGCCGGGTCGGCCCCGGCGGCGGGTTCCTCGACGCCGAGCACACGGTGCGTCACTTCCGCGGCGAGTTGTGGGAGCCGCTCGTCTTCGCCCGCGAAATGCTCGCCGGCTGGCAGCGCCACGGCTCGAGGAGCGACGCCGACGTCGCGCGGGAAGTTGCGCACGAACTGATGCGCCGCGACCCTATGCCCAGCCGCATCTCGGACGCGCTGGAGCGGCGCCTGCTCGCGGCCATCCGCAAGGCCACGAACGTGGAAGTGCAGGCCGTGGAACTGCCTTGACCTTCACGGGCGTGAGGGTAGAATTGGACGGAGAGGAGCCGCGCCGATGCCCCTTGTCGTTCAAGTCCTGCTCACCTTCATCCCCTGGCTGCCCTTCTCCCTGCTCGACGGCTGGAATGCGCTCGCAACGGCCCGCGTCGAGTCCCGGCTCAAGGCCATTCGCGACGCAGGCGACCCTGTGACGCTGGTTGACCTGGCCCAGCGCTACCCCGATCCGCCGCCGGGCAGGAACGCAGCGCTGCTGCTCCTGGCGGCCTTCGTGAAAATGGAGGCGCGCGAAGGCGAGAAAGCCGCCCTGGAGGACCGGCTGCCGCTCGTCGGCCAGGCCGTCCTTCCCACGCCCGACGAGCCTCTGGCGCCGCCCGTGCGGGCCGCGGTCCAGGCGTATCTGCGCGCGAACGCGGAGGCCCTCGCCCTGTTGCACAAGGCCGCGACGCTCGACGAGTGCAAGTTCGACCTCGACTTCGCGCAGGGCCCCGCCATGCCGCTGCCGCACCTGTCGAATCTCCGCGGCGCTGCGCGGCTGCTGGCCCTCGAGGCCATCGAGCGCACCGAGACCGGCAAGGCCGACGAAGCGGCCACGTCCCTTATCGCCTGCCTGCGCATGGGCGAGATGATCCGCCGCGAGCCGACCCTCATCAGCGGCCTGGTCCGCATCGCGTGCGATGCTATCGCCGTCAACGCCGTCGAGCGGTGGGCCAGCCGCGCGCGCCCCTCGCCCGAGGCTCTGGGCCGCGTGGAGGCGGCCCTCGCCGCGGCCGGCGACCGCAAGATCATCGAGTGGGCGATGGTGAGCGAGCGCTGCTTCGGCATAGATATCTACGAGAACCACGTGCTCAAGCCCGGCGGGGCGCAGGTGGCAGCGATGGTGGGCATAGACTTGCCCGTCGGCGCGCAGATGCTCTGGGGTGCCATCCCCCCGGCCTACTTCAAGTCGGACATGGCCCACTACCTGGACATCATGGGCGACTACGTGGCGGCGTCGCGGATGACGCCCTCCGAGGGAGCGCGGGCCGCGGCGCAGGCGAGGCGGAACCTCGAGGAACGAATCCCGCACTACTATGTGGTCTCGCGCCTGATCCTCCCCGCGCTTCAGCGCGTGTTCCAGTCGGGGCAGGAGCATCTGGCCCGCTGCGACAGCGCGCGGGTGGCTCTCGCCGCCCTGCGCTACAGGGCCAGGCAGCAGGCCCTGCCCCCAAAGCTCGAGGCGCTCGTGCCCGAGTACCTCGAGGCTGTGCCCGCGGACCCCTTCGACGGCAGGCCGCTGCGCTATCGAGCCGATGGCGCAGGCCTCGTCGTGTACGCGACAGGCTCGGATGGGAAGGACGACGGCGGCGACACGGAGCGCCGCGAGGGCAAGGCCCCGGACGTCGGCGTCCGCATCCGTTGGCCGAAGGCGCAGTTCTGACTTGTTCCGTGCCTTGACTCGGCGCCGGCTTTGCAGTATGGTGCCGGGGATTGTGCGATCGGCTCCCTGCGAGGGCCTGTTGGCCATGAGTGCGATGGGTTCGTTCCTGCGCCGCGTGCGGGCGGCCTTGGGCCATCGAGGGCTGCCGCAGCTTCTCGCGGGCGATGTGCGCGTGCGGCGCATGGGCTACCGCGACCTGCGCGCCGTGGTGGCCATCGAGAACGCCTCGTTCCGGGGGCCGTGGCGGCCCAACTCCTATGCGCGCGCCGTGGCCGACGCCCACCACAGCTTCTTCGTGGCCGAGGTGAACAGCGAGATCGTGGGCTATGCGGGCATGTGGGTGGAGGGCCATCAGGCCCACATCGCCAAGGTCGCCGTCCGCGAGGAACACCGCCGCCGCGGCATCGGCACCCTGCTGTTGCGCCACCTGCTCGACCACGCCCGGCGCCTGGGCCTGTCGCAGGCCTATCTGGAGGTCCGCCGGGGCAATCTCGAGGCCCAGGACCTCTACCGCCGCTTCGGCTTCCGCTTCGAGCGGGTGCAGCCCAACGCCTACCCGGATGACGGAGAGGACGCGTTGATCTTCGTGCTGCGTGGCCTGTTGGACATCAAGCCAGCTTCCTGAACTTCGACCGGAGACCCCATGGAACGCACGCTGGTCCTGATCAAGCCCGACGCTGTGCAACGGCGCCTGGTCGGGCGCATCGTGGCGCGGTTCGAGGCCAAGGGCCTTCAGCTCGTCGCCCTCAAGATGATGAAGGTTTCCGAGGAGCTGGCCCGCCGCCACTATGCGCCGCACGAGGGCAAGCCCTTCTACGAGCCGCTCATCCGCTTCATGACCGGCGGCCCCACCGTGGCCCTCATCCTCGAGGGCAAGCGCGCCGTCGAGGTCGTGCGCCGCATGATGGGCCCCACCTTCGGCCCCGACGCCCCGCCCGGCACCCTCCGCGGCGACTTCGCCGTGAGCAACCGCTTCAACCTCGTGCACGGCTCCGACTCGCCCGAGACGGCTGAGAAGGAGATCGCTCTGTTCTTCGACGAGGCCGAACTGGTAGACTGGTGGCCGGATGACATGGAGCAGGTCTACGACTTCAGCGAGGGGGGCGAGCCGGTATGAGCTACCCTGAAATCCGCCCGCGCCGACTGCGCCGCTCGGAGGCGATTCGCCGCCTCGTGCGCGAGACGCATCTCCACACCGACAGCCTCGTGCTGCCGCTCTTCGTGCGCCCCGGCAAGGGCGTGCGCAACCCCATCGCGTCCATGCCCGGCCACTGCCAACTCTCCGTGGACGAGCTGGTGAAGGACTGCCGCGAGGCGGCCGCCCTGGGCATTCCCGCCGTGCTCCTCTTCGGCATCCCGTCGGCCAAGAACCCCGTGGGCGCCGAGGCCTACGCCGCCGACGGCATCGTGCAGCGCGCGCTCCGCGCCGTCAAGGCCGCCGTGCCCGACCTGCTGCTCATCACCGACGTGTGCCTGTGCGAGTACACCAGCCACGGCCACTGCGGCGTGCTGAGAGGCCAGGAGGTGGACAACGACGCGACGCTCGAGCTGCTCGCGAAGATGGCCGTCTCGCACGCCAAGGCGGGCGCCGACCTCGTGGCCCCCAGCGACATGATGGACGGCCGGGTGGGCGCCATCCGCGCGGCGCTCGACGCGCAGGGCTTCACGCAGACGCCCATCCTGGCCTATTCGGCCAAGTACGCCTCGGCCCTCTACGGCCCGTTCCGCGACGCCGCCGAGTCGCCCCCCCAGTTCGGCGATCGCCGCGGCTACCAGATGGACCCCGCCAACGGCGACGAGGCGATCCGCGAGGTGGCGCTCGACATCGCCGAGGGCGCCGACATCGTGATGGTGAAGCCCGCCCTGCCCTACCTCGACATCATCTGGCGCGTGAAGCAGGAGTTCGGCGTCCCGGTCGCCGCCTACCACGTGAGCGGCGAGTTCTCCATGCTCAAGGCCGCCGCGGCCAACGGCTGGCTCGACGAGCGCCGCGCCGCGCTGGAAGTGCTCACCGCCATCCGTCGCGCGGGGGCCGAAATCCTGATCACCTACTTCGCCCGCGACGTGGCCCGCTGGCTGGCCGACTAGGCCTCGGAGACCCTTGTGCGCTCTGCCTTGGCCCTCTCCCTCCTTGCGGCAGCGGGCTCAGCCCTGGCCGCAACCCCCGCGCGCAAGCCGTCGCTCGACCAGGCCCTGGCCGACCTGAAGATCCCGCCCCCGTGGCTCGACGCCGTGCCGCTCGATGTCGCCCCCGGAACACCCTGGAACAAGGCGTGGGACCGCATCGAGGTGCTGCTGATGACGGCCGACCCCGCCGACCGGCGCAAGGCGGTGAAGTTGGCCTACGAGTACCAGAAGGATGGCAGGGCGCGCGACGGCATGCCTGCCGCCACCTACTTCCTGGCGGGCGAGACAGCCTGGGCACTGGTCGAGCACAGGAAGCTGGCGAACAAGAACGCCGTGGCCTGGATGCGCCTGGCCTCGTGCTACCGGCACTTCGGCGAGCACGCGCAGGCCCTCGCGGCGCTCGACGAGGCGCTCAAGCATCTGCCCGACCCGCCCTGGCGCTCGTTCCAGGAAGCCCAAGTGAGCGAGGCCCGGGGCGACGTGCTGGCCGACCGCGGCGACCGCGCGGCCGCCGAAGCCGCCTACGAGCGCGCCAGGGATCTCTATGCAGCCATCCCACCCAAGCCCCCGCTCGAGCTGGCCGCATCGCGCGCCGCCGCACGCGTCGCGGCAAAGGCCGACATGCTCGGCCGCGACGCCCTCAAGACGGCCCGACTGCGCGACGGCACGTTCTCGGCCACCGTCTTCGGCTACTCCGACCACATCCGGGCCACCGTGACCGTGCGCGACGGCAGGATCGCAGACGTGACGCTGGACCACAAGGAGAGGGCCGACCTCGGTGCCCGCACCGTCCTGCCCGAGCGCATCGTGCGCGAGCAGCGGGCCGATGTGGATGCCATCACCGGCGCCACCATCACGTCGCAGGCCATCCAGAGCGCCGTATTCCAGGCGCTCAAGCAGTCGGCCGGCCTGTGAGCACGGCGAGGGCGCAACGTGATCCGCATCAAGCCCCACCACTTCATTGATCTTGTGGCCGATATCGGACGTGGCCAGACCGCCTGGGAGCCGCACCCCTACGGCCACGCGGTGCACAGCGTCGCCGCCGCCATCCTGGCCGACCCCGACGTGCTGCTCGAGATAGAGCTGGGCGCCGACGACATTTGCGCGCCGTGCGTCCACAACGTGGGCGGCCTGTGCGACGACGTGATTGACACCAGCTTCCGCCCCGCCGCGCCCAGGTCGAAGCGCGAGTGGAACCTGCTCATTGACCGCCGCTGGTGCGAGCGCCTGGGTTTGGCCCCGGGCGACCGCCTTACCGCCCGCCACTTCGCCCAGCGCCTCCGCGACCGCATGGGCGACATCACCGACATCTACCGCGAACTACCTGCCGACCGCACCGCTTCGCGCGCCCGCGCCATCCGGGCGGGCATCGCCAAATGGGCGTGAGGGCGCGGGAGAATCCTGCTACTCCACCACCCGCCGATGCACGCAGGGCGGGCAGCGGTTTTCGGGGTCGAAGACCACGACGCCGCGCACGCAGGTGAGGCGCACACTCAGGCGCTCGTCGAAGGCCACGAGATTGGCCTCCTTGCCCACTTCGAGGCTGCCCATGCGCGCCGACACTCCGACGACTCGCGCGGGGTTGATGGTGGCCATCTGCACCGCGTCCTTCAGGGGTATCTCCATGAGCCGCACGGCGTTGCGCACCGCGCGGTCCATCGTGAGGTTCGAGCCGAGGATGCGGTTGTCGTGCACGCTGCGGCACACGTCGTCAGGGCGGGCGTAGACCTCTTCGCCGTCGTCGCGCTTGTAGCGCCCCTCGGGCAGGCCGGCGGTGAAGGTGCCGTCGGTGATGAGCGAGAGGCGGCTGAGGCCCTTGGCCTTGAGCGCCAGGCGGAGCATGATCGGGTGCACGTGCACCCCGTCGCAGATCAGCTCGCTCGTCAGTTCGTCGGTGAGCATCACCATCTCGTCGAGGCGTGCGCGGCTCAGGCCGCGCTCGGGCGGGGGATAGCCGTAGCGCGTGGCATTGAACAGGTGGGTGGCGTGGGAGAGGCCGGCGCTGACGGCGGTGCGGAACTCCTCCCACGTGACGCACGAGTGGCCCACCGAGGCCACCACGTCGTGCGTCACCAGGGCGCGGATCAGCTCGGTGCCGCCCTCGATCTCGGGCGAGAGCGTCATCAGGGCAATCGCGTCGCCGAAGCGGTCGAGGACGTCGTCCAGCTCGCCGTCCTGGTAGCGGCTGCGGGCGCGGTCGGGGTTCAGGCCCCCGATGCACACGGGGTTCACGTACACGCCCTCCACGTGCGCGCCCAGCACCAGCGCGCCGTGGGGCGGCTCGGTGCGGAAATAGTCCACCATGCCCAGCCACTCGGGCTCGAGCGACTGGAGGGTGGGCGCGAACGCCACGCCGCCGCGGCGCGCCTTGAACCGCGCCATCGTGGCGATGCCCGCCTCGTCCGACGCCTTGCCGCCGCCCGCGCCGTGGCAGTGGATGTCAATGAACCCGGGGGCGAGGATCAGGCCATCGAGGTCCACCACCGTCTCGCCCTCGTGGGTGTCGGGCGCCTGGAAATGGCCCAGGGCGGCAATCTCCTCGCCGTGGATGCGCAGCCAGCCATTGGGCCGGTCCTCCCACGGCGTGATCACGCGGCAGTTGCGGAAGAGCACGGGCGCCTCCTCGGCAAGGGTCGGACCCCGCGCGCTGCGGCGGGGCAGGCTGTTTCGCCGGCGATCTTAGCCCGGCGCCCGCGCCGAGTCAACTCGACGGGCGGTCGCGCCATCCCCGGGCGGCCGAGGGGCCGGACAGGTCCGACCCGTCCGACGCCCCCTTGGCATTCGCCCGGCCTCTGCGGCCTGTCGCCGGGCGAAAATCCGGGTTGATCGCCCGTCGTGGGTTTGCTAGTATGTGAGGGATGTGGCAGTCCCCCTCCCAACCAGGGTCCGGCAGAAGGAGTAGGTGAGTGCTTCGCCTGCGCATGCTCGTGTGGATCGCCCTCCTCGGTGTGACGGCATCGCCAACCATCCAGGCAGCGCTGCTCTATCCTGAGTCCGACACGTACGGCCAGAGCAACAACTCGGGCCCCTACGGCTCGAGCACGATTCTGGCCCTCAAGTACAGCGAGCCGGGCGACACGCTCTACAGCCGGAAGACGTGGATCCGCTATGACCTGTCGGACCTCGTGGTGGCGGACTTCACGAACCCGAGCCTCAACCTGCCCATGATCGAGTCGGGCCTCGGCACCGACGCGACGGGGAACTGGACGTTTCATGTCTACGGCCTGACCGATGAATCGCTCGACAGTTGGAGCGAGGCCAGTTTGCTGTGGAACACGGCGCCGGCCAACGTCACCGGCTCGGGCACCGCTGTGGACCCGACCAAGACCGTGAGCCTCGGCACCTTCACCGTCTCGGGCAAGGGCTACACCGGCTCGTCCACCACCTACACGATCTCGGGCGCCGCGCTCCAGAGCTTCCTGGCCGCGGACACCAACCAGCGGGTGACCTTCATCGTGACCCGCGACACGCAGGCGCCGAACGCCACCGTCAACTACGCCCACGCGCTCGCCTCGCGCGAGCACGGCACGGTGGCTCCGGCCAGCCTCGTGCTGCCCAGCGCCGTGCTCGGCCCGCCCACCTACTACGCGCACGAGGGCTTCAGCTACGACACCGGCGACCTGAACAACCGCGCGGGCGGCCTGGGCTGGAACAGCCCCTGGACCGCCACCAGCGCCAACGAGTCGGTGATCGCGCCCGCGCTGCCGCTCAGCTACGCGCAGGGCTACGGCCTCGTGGAGGGCGGCGACCGCGCCCTGGCCATCACCGGCAACACCGACCCCACCCTCGCCAGCCGCACCCTGCGCCGCACCTGGAGCGCCAACGAGGTCTACATCAGCTTCCTCCTGCGTTGGGCGCAGGGCTCGGTGGGCCAGAACGACTTCGTGGCGATCTGGCTGGGCAACAGCAACGGCCCCAGCATCGGCGTCAAGGGCAACGAGGACACGGCCGACCCGAATCGGCTCGATTTCTTCACCCGTCTCTCGGGCTCCGGCACGGCCCGCTACGCGGGGAACATCACCGACGACAGCACGTTTTTCATCATCGGCCGTCTCGTCAAGGGCGGCTCGGGCAACTACGAGACCTACGAGCTGTGGGTGAACCCTAACTTCGAGAACGACACGATCCCCGACGTCATCGCCACCGGGAACGCGGGGTTCTCGTCCTTCACCACCGTCGGCCTGCGCTCGGTCAATCTGGATGCGGGCGAGCTGGTGATCGTGGACGAGTTGCGCCTGGGAACCTCGTGGACCGATGTGTTCCCGCAGAACATGGCCATCCCCGAGCCCGCCACGCTGGGGCTGCTGGGGCTGGGCGTCGCCGCGCTCGCTCGACGGGCCTCGGCGCGGCGAAGGAGCCGAGGCTGCTGACCCGCCGCGCCCGGGTTCGCCTGCGCCGACTTGCCGCAACACGCCATCGGCGCTCGGAAATCTTCTCAGACGCCATGCGGACCGCCTGGCCGGCGCAAGCTTTTCCGTATCAGGCAGTTAGGTGTGGTGCCGACCCGCCCGTGAGGCAGGGAGGCGCGTCGGTGCGGGCGCGCGGGGCCGGGCAAGCGCCCATACTTGCTCATCCCTGTGGGGAGGAAGTGAGCAAGTATGAGCAGAACGGCGAGAATGAGCGATTCTTGCGGCTCCGGCCATTCCGGGCCTGTCAGAACGATGAGCAAGTATGGGTGGAAGGGCGAGGATGGGCGATTCTCGCGGCTCCGGCGATGCCGGGCCTGTCAGGGCGATGAGCAAGTATGGGCGGAAGGGCGAGGAAGCAGGAGCCGGCCCGGGGGCTCGGGCCACAAGGCGATCGGCCCGGGGTTGCCCCATCGAGACGGCTCGCCGTGCGCTCGAGATGACCCAACTCGTTGCCCCCGGTGGGTCCTGCGCTCTGGGGCAGTAGAGCCGGCCTGCGGCGGTCAATGAGGCGCGGCGGCAATGGGGTGGAAGAGTGGAATGCGGCCGTGCTTCGCGGCGCCGAACTCCGCCAGGAACTCCTGCGTCTCCCGCGACACCAGAAAGTCCGACAGCGCGCGTGCCCCGGTCGAGTTGGTGTGGGGGAAGCGCGCGGGGTTGGCCTCCATCACCACATAGGGGCGGCGCATGTCGGGGTCGGCCTCGACCAGAATCTTCATGCCCTCGGCCTTGAGCTTGCCGAAGAGCACCGGCATGCGGCCCACGATGATGTAGGCGCCGCGCTTCTGCGCGAAGGTGAGCGCGTCCAGATGGCCGTCGGTTTCGTCGGGGATCACCCAGGGGCCTTTGGGCTCGACCCCCGCCTTCTGCCAGAGCTTGTGGGACATCTCGCGGGTGCCGATGCCGTGGAAGTCCACAAACGGCGCCTGAGCCCGGGCGATGCGGCGGCAGGCTTCGGCGCCGTCGGCCAGCCCGGCGATGCCCGCGGGGTCGGCAGCCGGCCCCACGATGACCAGGTCGTTGCGCGTCCAGGGCCGCATGTTCACCCCGTAGCCGTCGGCCACGAGGTCGGTCGTGATGTCGCCGGAGTGCATGGTCAACAGGTCGGCCTTGCCGGCGCGGAACGGCTCGGAGATGAGGGGACGCGGCCCTGAGGCGACGACCTCGACCTGGTAGCCCGTGGCCGCCTCGAAGCGCTTGGCGATCTCCGGCCACAGCCCGGTCATCACCATGCCGCCGATCACCGCTGTGCGCACGACTCGCGAACGGCCCTCAGGCCGCGCGGCCTCACGCTGGGTGCCACACGAGCCGAAGGCCAGCGTCAGCACAACCGGAATCGCAATGGTGCGCATGTTGATTCTCTCATGGCAGGGGGGGCTGGTTGATGCCGCCGGTGCCGGTCTCCCAGCGCACGTCGCTGCGGCGCGGGTCTCCTACGCCGCAGCCGACGTAGACGCCCTGGAATGACTCGACGTGATGGTCCAGGAACACGAGATTGGCCTTGCCCTGATGGCGCGCCACGACGCTGTACTCCTTCTTCGACGGCGCGGTGGCGGAGTAGGCGCCGTGCGCGTCGGCCATGAACACGGTCTGGGATGGGTAGGGCATCTCGCTCAGGCGATGCGGCGCAGGGCGGATCCAGGGCGAGACGTAGATGTTCATCGCGTAGGGCAGGAAGTACAGCCACCCGGGGTCCGTGGCCATGGGGCACACGAGCACCGAGTGCTCGCCCTCCCGTGGCCGTCGCCCCTCCACGGCCATCTGCCAGTACGGCGGCAGCCCGGCGTAGGGAGGCAGGCAGTTGAACCAGTCCGACATTCGGTTGATCACGGCGAGCTTCTGCTCGCCCTGGCCGCGGCGAGGGATGAAGCCGTCCCAGTCCTCCAGGTAGAGGGCAAGCGCCTGGCCAAGCTGGGAGAGGTTGGCCTTGCACCCGAGGGCGTGGGTGCTGGCGCGGGCCCGGTGCAGCGCCGGCAGCAGCAACGTGGTAAGGACGGCGATCACGCCCATGACCACGAGCAGTTCGATGAGGGTGAAGGCGCGCTTTCTGCCCGCCGTCATGGTTCAGTTCCTTCGCCGCCGCAGGCCGGCCGCCGCCAGCCCTAGGGAGAAGATGGCCACGGACGCCGGCTCGGGAATGGCCGCGGGCGCGGCGTCGGCGGTAAGCCGCAACACGGGCGGCAGGCGCGGCAGCGGAATGTCGCGCGCGTTGAAGGTGAAGCCCACCGTGTCGCTCGCCGCGGTGAGGAACAGGCTCACCGGCCCCGCCGCGAGAATGTCGTCCACAAACGCCTCCGGCAGACTCAGGGTGAGCGAGAGGGGGCCGTCCACGCCGAGGTTGGTGAAGAGGCCCAGCGACATGTCCAGCGCGGGCTGAAGCAGCAGCAGCCCGGACGAGTAGGTTACGCCGTCGGCGGTGGGCGCGTTGGGCGTGCCGGTGCCCTCGGCCCAGGCGTCGTTCGCCAGCCAGCGCACCTCGAACTGCCCGATGCCGCGATTGAAGATAGGGTTGTTGGGGGTGCCCTGTTCGGTAAGGTCCAGGACGGCGTCCTCGAGCTGCCAGCCTCCGGCGCCGAAGGCCGCGTCCATGGCCGCCACAAAGGCAGAGAGATCGAAACGCATGAAGGTGTTGAGCAGCCCGCGCTGCTGCCCCGAGGCGTTCACGGCGGCCGAGCCCGAGACCGAGAGGCCGCCCGCCAGCCCGTAGTTGCTGGCCGGCGCTTCCGAACGCACGAACGCGTCCGCCGTCGGCGTGATCGAGATCGTGATAGGCACCGCCCACACGGCTCCGCTGAGAACTGAGAGCCACAAGCCGATCAGGAGGCGTCGCATAGCACCCAACTCCTTTCGCGTGAGCATGTAGGCTGAGACTTGTGCGGTCTCGCGCTTCCCTCCTGACAACGTGAGCTGACTGACTATTCGTCTGGCAGGCGGGTGCGTGACACAGGAATCTGTGGCCCGGGCTCGGGTCGGGGCACGGCACGGCATACCAGGGTCTCCTTTCGATGCTATGGGGCCCCGTAGCCGTGAATCATAGCGCGCTAACGCAATACGGGTGTTCGGCTTGTTCGACTTGGGCGTTCTGTGCGCCGAACCCACACCGAGACCCAAGGTGGGTCTTGGCCCCTGGTTGCTGAGCCGCGCTACTCGTCCGCCGCCCGCGCGAGGTACTCGTGAATCCCGCCCTCGCCATAGTGCGAGATGCGCCACGTGCTGCCCACCTTGATGGCGCGCAAGTCGCCCCGCGCGCACATGCGTCGAACGGTCATCGCCGACACGTCCAGCGCCCGCGCCACCACCGCGGCCCGCAGGAACTCCACACCCCGCGGGCACCCGCAGATGGCGCACCGGCCAGGCCTGGGAAAGCCATTGGTCCCGTCTGTTGCTGACAATCCTTGCTGGTCCATCGGCCCTGGACTCCGTCGTGGGTGCGCATTATCTCTTCCCGTCGTCTTCGGCGCCCGGCGTGGCCGCAGGTTTGTGCCGCATGGGCGCGCCGCCGCGCACGTCACGCATCGTATTCGCTCTTGCGCACGGCCGCGTGACACCTGTTCCTGTAGACCGCCAAGAGCCGTGTTGCTCGTGTTCGCTTTGGGCACATGGTGCGGCCTGTGCGACCATTCTCGTTGCGTGAAGGCAGATGGTGTCATGGTGCGTGGCCCCCACGCGAATAGGAAGCCGGAGGGGCCAAGGCAGGTCCCCAAGAGCCCCCGCAGACCGTGGAGAAGGCGCTATGAGGCCGCGACGCATCGAGTGGGTGATGTTAGCCGCTCAGACCCCGGCGACGAGTCACAGAGGCTGCGTTGCCGTCCCCAGACGCCCCTGGCAGCACGGGCTGACGATCGTTGAACTCCTCACGGTGATTTCCATCCTCACCATCATCACCTCGCTGGCGAGCCCCATGATCCTCCAGGCGAAGCATGCGGCCCTGGCTCGCTCGTGCGCGAGCAATCTCCGACAGGTCCACCTGGGCGTCGAACTGGTCAGGAACGCCAACTACGGCAAGCTGCCCACCTGCGTGGAACTCGACACGGCCGACAACCCTCTGAAGCTCCAGAACTACCCCCTAAAGGAGGACCGCTGGTGGTACAGAAAGGTATCAGCCGCGCTCTATCCCCGATTCGGTGCCACAGTGATGGACCCGCTCCAGGGGGCCGCGGTGCCCCACGAGCGGTACGCCCTGCGTTGCCCGGGTTCGCCCGACCCCTATGACCAGACGCGGGTGAGGGGCGCCTTCTGGAAGGTCCAAGGCACCGACAAGGATCGCGTATTCGATAACTGCTATGGCTACAATAACTTCGGGTTTGCCTACAATGTCGGAGACACGGCGAAGGAGAACAAGTGTGCCATCGGCAGCCCGGCTCCCATTGACTGGAGCTGTCCGGGCAACAGCAGCTACTACCGCGACCTCGCAATCTCCTGGGGGGTCATCGTCGGCCGGCCGAGGCACCTCTATGACCCCAGCAAGGACTCCGGCGGAATGAAGTACTGCAACTGCGACACGGGCTTAGTTCCTCGGAAGACCTGGCCCTGCGCCTATACGCGCCTGGGTGAATTCGCGCTGGTTCCTGAGGCCGCCCGTACGATGTTGCTCATGGACTACGTGAAGGCGGATGTGGCGCCCAATCTCCTCAACGACGGCCTGAAGGGCCCCCGCTTCCGCCATGGCGGGCGTGGGAACGTCGTGTTCGTGGATGGGCATATTGGACTGTACTCGGCCCGTGATTTCATGAGCGAATGGTCGGAGCCCGACCACGCGTCGTGGGGCACGGCCAACGCGCCAGACGCTGTAACACGGCGCGGTCGGATTCACTGGGCCGTCCTGAGACCCTGACTCTCGCCTCTCGCGATGGCCGCACGGCGAGCCAGCCCCCGCAGTGCCGAGCAGCCGCACGCGCGAGGCGCACGTCGCGCCCGTCACAACAGGCAGGGGCCACCCCTCAGAACTTCAGCACGGTCATCAGGTAGCAGAACTCGGCGGTGTCGCTCGGCCCGGTGCGGTCGGCGAAGGCGCCGGGGAAGAAGCGCGCGACGCCGCCCTCCACCTCAAGTCGCTTGTTCACGGCGTACTTCGCACAGCAGCCGATCTCGCAGCCGATGTCGTCGCCCGACTTGCCGGCCTTGTCGCGCCGCGCGGCTTTCTTGCCCGTGGTGTACCAGGCGTCCTTCTCCTCGGCCAGCCAGTAGCGGTGGGCCTCGACGCCCACGGTGAGCTTCGCGGTGGGCTTCGCCCGCAGGCGCACGCCCGCCGAGCGCACGTTCATCCAAGTCACACGGTCCATGATCCCGCCGAACATATCGTGGGTAGAGGCGTAGAGCGGGTCGAAGGTGCCGTGCCTACCGTCGGTGGGGTCCTTGTCGCCCGAGGCGCACACCAGGACGGGCTGGATGGCCGGCTGCCACGGGAGGTCGAAGGTGTAAGTGGTGGTGCCGTAGAAGGCCCAGGCGCGGATCGGGTCATTCGCGTAATGCCCGCGCTGGACGGCGCCCTCGACCTCATAGGTCCACCGCTTCGCGAGGTTGCCGTGGAGGCGGGCTCCGTAGGTGTACCGCTTGTGCTCGCCCTTCACCTTGTCCTCGCCGGTCACATAGTAGCCGGGGTTCCACGTGTGGAGGCGGAAGACGTAGAGGTCGAGCTTGTGGTCGGGCACGGGTTTGAGGGTGGCGTAGAGGCCCGAGAAGCGCTCGTCGTGGCGGTGCTCGTTGAAGTGGTCGTCCTCGCCCACCACCACGCTGCCGCAGAAGGCGTGGACCTCCACCGCGTCGCTCGTGTACGTCGCGCGCACGGCGTCGAACGAGCGGAGGATGTTGTTCCAGGTGGGCGCGGCTACGAGGCGCCGCGAGCCCAGGTCAATCTCCTGCCGCCCCAGGCGCACCATCACTGGCTTGCCGCCCAGCTCCACGTAGGCCTGGTGCAGATCGAGGTCGTCGTTCTGGCTGCGAGGGTCGCGCTCCGACATCCATTCGCGCCCGTCCACCAGCTCCACGCGCGTCTGAAGCCAGTCGCTGAACACCGTGTCCATCTTCAGGCGCGTGCGGGCGAACAGGCGGCGGTCGCGGTCGTCCTTGTGATCGTCCAGGTCCTCGTTGTTCCAGCGCTCGAAGCGGATGCGCTCCTCGGCGGCGAACCGGAACACGATGTCGCCTGCCTTCACCGTCTTCAGCCGGTCGAGGAAGTCCGGCTCGGCCTTCGCACCCGGCTTCCCGCCCTCGGGGGAAGGTGCCTCGGCGCCCTGGGCAACACAGGACCACACGAGCAGGACCGGCAATGCCCGACCCAACCCCACGGCGTTCTCCCACGCCTATGCCTGGTGCAGGAACTGCTGGCTGACGCCACGTTGCGGCCGCCGCGGCACGAAGGGTCCGTTGCCGCGGAGGCCGAATGTGTCTTCGACAGAACGTCCTTCGGCGTGACACTTCTCCCTGGCGACGCGGCCCCTCCGCTCAGGCAGCATGCACGCGATCAGTACACCGCTTCGCCGGCTCGCTGTCAAATGACGCTCCCCGTTCCCCGCCACCACAGCGCCGCACGACCGTGCCTTGCGCGCCGCCTCGTCTTGCGTCCGCCGCCGTGGCTGTGCTACTCTGAATGTGGGATGTGGCGATGGAGGAACCGTGGTGCAGAGCCCTCGACGCCGGCCGTGGGCCTGGATGTGCCTTCTGCTGATCTCACTCGCAGGCTGCGGCACGGAGGAGCGGGTGACCCTGCACGTGTGGGCCGCCGACACGTTGGCCGCCAGCCTCCGCGAGTTGAAGGCCAAGTTCGAGCATCTGCGCCCCGACTGCCGGATCGCCCTCAACCTCCACGGCGACGTGCTCGTCACGCGGCTGCTCCCCGACCACGAGGCCGACGTGGCCGCCCTCGCCGACTGCCGACTCATCGAGAAGGTGCTCCACCCCGACGTTGCCGACTGGGTCGCCAAGTTCGCCGCCAATGAAATCGTGCTCGCAAACCACAACTCGAGCCGGCGGCGCGCCGAGATCAACGCCGACAACTGGTACGAAATCCTGCTCAAACCCGACATCCAGTTCGGCATCGCCAATCCCACGCAAGACCCCTGCGGTTACTGGACCCGTCTCACCTGGCTCCTCGCGGAGAAGCACTACGCCACCTCCCAGAGCCAACCGCGCCCCCTCGCACAGCAACTCATCGCCAAGTGCCCCGAGGAGTTCATCGCCCTCGACGCCACCCGCCTCATCTCCGACCTACTCGTGCCCGCACGCGTGGACTACGCATTCGTCTACAAGACGCATGCGGTGGGCCACAGGCTGAGTTTCACCCCCCTGCCGAAGGAGATCAACCTCGGCGACCCCGCCCACGCCGGCGAGTACGCCCAGGCGGAAATCACCGTGCCCGACTACCACGGCGGGCGCGAGACCCTCCAGGGCACCTACATCGCCTGTGGCATCATCGTGCCGAAGAAGTCGCGCCATCCCGAGCTGGCACGGGAGTTCGTCCGCTACGTGCTCTCGCCCACCGGCCAGGAGCTTCTCCAGCGTTCCGGCTTCAACCCCCTCCGGCCCGCCCGCGTGCCCAGGTGGTGCAGAACGCCTGAGTTCCTCGCCGACATCACTGTGCCTGAGAAGTAGCCGGCCCTGGCCGCCGGTTCGGCCGTGCGACGCCTTGCCTGCGCCCTCATTCCTCCCGATGAGGCCCTGTCAGGGGCCGGCCCACCACGTCCTTGGGGCCGAACCCCTGCCCACCGCCATGTCGCCCCGAGCTACGGCCCCGGCCGCACCAGCCTGGGCAGGCTCAGAGGGCCGTCAATCGCCCACACAGAGCCGGGGCCTGCGGTCACCTCGCCACGCTCCGAACTGAACGTCACCTCCCCCTCCGTCACCTCCAGCGTCGTGCGAACGCCCGATTCATAGGTCACTTTGAACTTGGTGCCACGAACATAGACCGACCCAAACGGCGTCCCCACCCCCTGGAACCGATTGGTGCTCCGCACATCGAACTCCACCTCGCCCTCATGCAGGCACACATGGCGGAAGTGCCGCGCGCAGGCCGCCCCCGACGCGCCCCCGTGCAGTTGAGCCTCGGTCTGGGGATGGACGTCAAGCAACGAACCATCGTCCACCTCCAGCGTCAACCGACTGCCCTTGCCCGCGATCAACACATCGCCGTCATAGACCGGCGAGCCAATCTGAACCAGCGACGCGCGCCGCGCCCCCCTCTGGCGGGCCATCGGTTGCCCTTCCAGGGCCGCCACGCGGCCCACCTGCACATAGCGCTTGCTCAACAGCGCGAACGCACCCGCCACGAGCAGCACCGCAGCCGCCGCCGCCAGCCCCCAGCGCAGCAACACACTGGGCCGCCCCATCGAACGTTGGGGCCTCCGGGCGCCTCGCAACCGCGCAACCACCGCGCACGACAGATCACGCGGCGCCTCCACCAAAGCGAGAGCCGAACGCAACGCGCGATCATCCCCCCGCCAAGCTTCCCACGCCCGCCGACACCCCTCACAGCCGCCCAGATGCGTCTGGACCTCCTCCACCTCATCCGACCACAGAGTCCCCTCCTCCAGCGCCAGAAAGCTCACCCGGATTCTGCGGCACTCACGGTTCATGCCGATTCCCCCCCGCCCAGATAGTCTCGCAGCATCTCGCGGGCACGCAGCGCGCGTCGGCGCGCCGCCTCCGGCCGAATACCCAGGCTCGCGGCCACCTCATCGTACCCCATCTCCTCGAGGTAGTGCAACACAATCACCTCTCGATACTTGCGTGGCAGACGTCTCACAGCGCGCAGCACCCGCTCACGCTCCTCGTTCGCCCCCGCCTCATCGCGGGGCGTCGCCGTCGTGTGGGCCTGCTCCACAGCCTCCGATGGCGACTCACACCGACGTCCCTGCCGCCGCAGCCAGTCCCGGCACACGTGCGCCGCGATACCGAAGACCCATGGTGCGAACGACAGCCCCGGGTCGAATCGGCCCAAGGACTCGAACACCCTGAACAGCGTCTCCTGCGTCAGATCCTCCGCCTCCTGGACGTCCCCTGTCATTCGGAGTGCGAAGGTGAACAACCTGTTCTGAAAGCGCCGAGCGAGCGTCTCGAAAGCCGCCCCATCGCCATCGAGACACCTGCGTGCCAGGGTCTCATCGGGTAGTTCAGGCTTCGAGCCTGACTCGGGTTTCTCCTGCCGTGATGGACCCACGTCATCGTATCCTTCGTTGCACGGCGTCCTACCGTGACTGAACTTCTCACTGGCGCCCGCGGAGTCCTCTCTGGGGCGCAGGGCATCCTATCCTGCCGAAGGAGAGCAGTCAAGCTTGACAATCGCGCCCCGTCCTGGTATAAGCATGAGGAGTCACGGATTCCACGTTCCCCGATAGCTCAATCGGTAGAGCGGGTGGCTGTTAACCACTAGGTTCGAGGTTCGAGTCCTCGTCGGGGAGCCACGATTTTTCGGTCTGCGGGTTTCTCCGCATTGGTTGACTGGAGCCGTTGCTGAGCATCGTCGGCAGCGGCTCCTTCCATGTCCGCCCCGGCTCGCCACTTACGCCGCGCGCCTCATCGCCCGGCATTCTCCTGACCTACCAAGAGCCCCAAAACAAAATCCATGGTTCAACCCCATGGGGGCCTCGGGCCCCCTCCCGATTCTCCGGCTGTCAACAGTCTCCGAGACTGGCGTCTGGAGACGCATCGGAAGCCTGGTTGAACCAGCCTTCCTCCCGCCGCGGGGTCCGCGTTCCGGGCCTGGGTTCGGGCTTGAGACCATCCTCTGGTCAGCGGCGTACGTCATTGGCGTGGCAGATGTTCCGTAGCCGTCGCCGGCTGCGGAAGGAAGGTTAACTATGCTTCAGGTCGCCTTCCTTCGCGCCTTCGCCGGCCGCTGCTCGCGTGCGCGGCGCGGAAACGGAAAACGCCTCTCCGGCGCGGCCGGGAGACGGTTTTCAGCTAAGGTCGAAAAAAGGGGGGGTGGTAAGGTCCCCGGAGGCCCCCAGGTAAGGGGGCCCGCCAATCCAGGTAAGGGGGCCGAGAGGCCCCGGAGGATATTCGGAGGGCCGCTCGCGGCCGCGATCTGATGCGCAGAGGTTTCCTCAGATCGCAGAGCCCGCCTTGCGCGATCTGAGGCGCCTCGGTGTCCTCAGATCGCGAACGCGCCGTCTTGACCGCGCGCGATCCAGGGCGTAAGATGGCGCCTCGGATCGCATGGCGCAGTTCCTCACACCCCCGCCGCGAGGTGCCTCATGGCCACTGCCGAGGATCCCATCCGGATTCGCCGCCTGCTCGACACTCGGCTGCGAGAACTCCGGGCCCGCGGCCCGGTCATGGCCGCAAGCCTGACAGAGAGCCGCCGCACCTGTGGGCGGTACGGCTGCCGCTGCTATCGGGGCGAGAAGCACATCAGCCACCGCCTGACATTCAAGGAGGGCGGGCGGACGCAATCGGTCTACGTGCCGGCGGGCCGGGTGGAGGAGGTCAGAGGGTGGGTGACGGAGGCCCGCCGCCTCCGGACCCTCCTGAAGGAGTGCTCCGAGCTGGCCATCATCCTTTTGCGCGGCTACGACCGGGCGGAGAAGAAGCCCCGCCGGCGTCCCAGGTGACGCCCCCATCTGTCGGCACAGAATTCCCGCTGAATTCCTCACTTGCGCCTTGATATTCCCCCGCGAACGAGGATGTATGTGAGACAAGGCTGCGGCGGCACTTGGGCCGCCCGCCGATGGAGGATTGACCATGGAACGAACGCTTGAGGTAGCCTGCGAGGGGACGACCAGCAGCTTCGCCGTCCGCAAGCTGAGCCGGGCGACCCTGTACGGCACGAGGCGGCGGGTGCCGGTGGATTGCGAGGGCCGAGAGTGCAAGGCTGCCGCCCTGACCCGCGACGGCCGATTCCTGTTGCCGCCAGGCACGACAGCCACGCTATACCTGGATGATCGCGGGGACGCCGTCGAGCGCGGCGAGTTGCGCGCGGCGCAGCGAGGCCAGGGCGCGGCATCGGCTCCCGAGCCGCAGGTCGCAAAGGCAGCTGACCTTCTCGATTGTGTCGTTCGCCGGGTCTATGGCCTGGTGCCCGTCGCGGTGTCGGCGCAGCTTGATAGGCGTCTCGCCGCCACGGGCATCTGCCGCCTGGAGGGCGGGGACGATGGCGGCGAGGTACGCTTCCTCGTGAAGAACGCCGCCGGCTACTTCCTCATGATAGGGGAGCCGAGCGGCTTCCGCTTCGTGGGTCCCGACCAGGCGGACCTGTCGATCCCCGAGAGCGATGGGGCCTGGGACGGCCTCGACTTCGCCAGGCTCTGATGCAGGAGACAGATGATGTCGCGTTGGATTCGGATTCGTGACAGCCGCGGCCGCGATGCGCGGGTGCGGATGGAGCCTGCCCATCGCCGCGGCCGGCCGACGCTCCAGGCGCTCGACGGGCGAGCCGTCGAGGCAGCCCGGTTCATTAAGGCGCCGATGTCGAGGAGCTACGGGGTGCTCCGTCACCGCTGCCCCGACGATGTGGAGCTTGCCGAGTTGCTGATCGAGGAGGACCCCGAGATCGACATCGAGGCGACGGGCCGACGGACAGGCCCGACCGACCACGTGCTCCTCGATCCCGATGGCAACGTCCTCTATGCGGCGGCGGAGATCGAGATTGTGTACAACCGCGATGGCATCGAGTTGGAACGCCGCCTGCCGGCGGACACGCCGGCCAATGTGGATGGTGACGCGGGTCTGGTCTGGACGGGCAGGATGCTCCCCCGCTCGCAGGCGGCGCGGCGCTTCGCCTACACCCGCGCCCTTCAGCTTCGTCACGTGGACGGTCTGACGTACGACTTCCTGTTCGGGATGGCGCGGGAGCTTGACCAGGCGGATGCCCTGGCCCTGATTGGAGCGGGGCCGGGCGGACGGGACCCGATCCTCCTCGAACGGAACGGCGTTCCCCATCGCGGGTTCCTGGAGGGCCGGGTGGACGGGGACTGCTACCTGCTCGTCCTTCACCTGACGAACCTCGAACTGACGATGCCTGAGGAGGTGACCCCATGATCGCCCAGGAGCAGGCCCGCTGGCAGCCGCTTGGGACGGCGGGGCGGATCGCGCCCCAGGGCAGCATCGCCGACCGGGCGCTGGCACAGCGCCTCGCCGCCTACAAGAGACAGGTCGCCGGCCGCTACCGCAGCATCTCGCCCGCCGATCTCGCCACGGCGCTCCCGCCGGGTCCCTACCTCGTCTCCCCAAAGCTGGATGGCGAGACGTGGTTCCTGCGCGTCGCCGGCGGCGAGGCGTGGTTGCTGTCGCCCAGTGGGAGGGTCATCGGCGACGTGCCGGCCACGGCAGAGGCTAGTCGCCTCCTGGCGGGACGCGACCTGCTCCTGGCCGGCGAACTCTACGCCAATGGCTCAGCCCGCCGGCCGCGCGTCCACGACCTCGCCGCGGCCTTGGGCGGTGGCCCCAGCGCCCCCGTCGATCACCTCGGCTTCGGGGCCTTCGACCTGCTCGATGATGGCGGCGAGGACGCACAACGCATACCATTCGTCGGACGAGCGGAGCGGCTCGCCTCTCTGCTTGATGGCGGACAGCTCTGCCGTTGCGTGCCCTTTGGACAGGTCACCGACTCACGCGAGCTGCTTGAGACCTACGACCGCTTGGTCACTTGCGAGGGCCACGAGGGCCTAGTCATCCGCTGCGCCGATGGGCAGATCATCAAGGTCAAGCCGGAGATCACCATCGACGCGGCGGTTGTGGGCTTCACGGAACGCGCCAGGGGCGGCGTGGCGGAACTGTTGCTCGCACTGCTGCGGCCTGACGGAGTGTTCCAGCTTCTCGGCCGGGTGGACACGGGGTTCGCTGAGGCCGACCGACTGGAATTGGCCGAGCGGCTTCGACCTCTCATCGTCGAATCGTCCCACCTCGCCGCGTCGCGTGCCGGCGCGCTCTTCCGCTTCGTGCGGCCCGAGGTGGTCGTCGAGGCCAAGTGCAATGACCTCCTGACCTTGAGGGCGAGCGGCGAACACGTGCGGCGGATGGCAATGCGGCACACGCCCGGTAGCGCCCCGCCCTGGGAAGCGCTCCGACCTCTGCCGGCGGCGAGCATGATGCATGCCGTCTTCCGCCGGCTCCGCGACGACAAGGCCGTGGACACCGACGGCGTCCGCTGGAGCCAGGTGACGGACCTCGTGGCGGTCGAGGACATCGGCGGCGCGCAGGCCGTCGAGCTTCCCCGCTCTCAGCTTCTCCGTCGCGAGGTGTTCACCAAGCGCGAGCGCGGCGCCCTCTCTGTCCGCAAGGCTGTCCTCTGGAAGACGAACAAGGACACGGTCGATCCCCTGTACCCGCCCTTTGTGGCCTTCTTCACCGACTTCGCCCCGGGCCGGCAGCAGCCGCTTCGCACGGACCTCCGCGTCGCTTCCACCGTCGAGCGCATCCACGCCCTTGCTGATGTTTGGCTCAAGGAGCACGTCACCCAGGGATGGGTCTGCCGCACGGCCACAATGGACTCCTCTCCCCTGCCCGCCTCGTGCCACGGGAGCGACGGCTTCCGTCTGGGTCTGACGGTCTCCTTCGCCCGGACCTCGTCGGTGAACTTCCATGTCGCCGTGCGGCGGATGAAGGCTCTGGCCGACGCGGGCAGCCTCACCGTCGAGAGCGACGAGAAGGGCCGGCCGAGGCATTACAGCTTGTCCGTTCGGCAGGAGGCGCTCGTCGAGAACGTCCGCCGCCTCGAGAGCCTTTACCGCGTCATCTCGCGCTGGAGCAGCGCCGAGATCAGCGTCAACGGCGAGCCGCTGGCCTTCCACGACGTGCAAGGCGTCCTCAACGCCATCGCCGACATCGCCTCGTGCTGGCGCCAGCAGAGGAAGCAGGCGACAGAGGGGGCGAACCCTTGCCGAGCCTGCTTCGCCCTCGGCTGCCAGCAGCTTCGGTTCACGGCGTCTCAAGGCTTCCCCGGCATCCCGCGGGACCATCCCGCCTGGTACGCCGTGGGCAGCTTCGATGCGAAGGTGGTGACCTTGGACAAGCCGGCCCTCCTCGCCCAGCTCGATACGCGGCTCAACGAGTCGCTCGCCATCTGCCCCTTCTTCGACCGCGAGCACACGGTGCAGCGCATCCGCGACCTGCCCGAGGCCCTCGACCCCGCCGCCGACCCGGCGCAGTGGACCTTGGGCTACGCCATTGATACCAGGAAGCCGGCCTGGGTCTTCCCCAAGGCCGCCCGCCGGCTGCCCTACGACGTAAGTCTCCAGCCCGAGGCAGGGTCCCTCTTCTTGCGCCCGGCGACAGCCGGCCACGCAGCGGCCCAGAACGGCCAGGGGGCGAATCTCTCGCCCGCGCTGGTGCCTGGGCCGCATCGGAGCATCCCAGCGGCCCGGTACGCCGACGTGTGCGGCCAGGACGCCGCCGTGGAAGCGGTCCGCGCCTACGCCGAGCTTCCTCTCAAGCACCCGGAACTCTTCCAGCGCGTCGGCGTCCGCCCCGGCCGAGGCATCCTCCTCTGGGGGCCACCGGGCAATGGCAAGACGCTGCTGGCACGGGCCGTGGCGGGGGAATCGGGCGCCCACATCGAGGTCATCTCCGGCCCTGAGGTCCTGAGCAAATGGGCCGGCGAGGGGGAGCAGCGCCTGAGAGACGTGTTCCAGCGCGCCGCCCGCTTGGCCCCATCGGTCGTCCTAATGGATGAACTCGACGCCATCGCCGGCGCCCGCGACGCGGCGGACGCCCGGCATCTGCGAGAACTCGTCTCCCAACTCCTCGTCCTCCTCGATGGCATCGAGGACCGCGGCCGCGTCCTCGTCATCGGCACCACGAACCGGCCCGAGGACATTGACCCCGCCATCCTCCGCCCCGGCCGCGTTGACCGCAAGGTCTGCCTCGGCCCGCCGAACGCCGAGGGCCGGGCGGCCCTCTTCGCCAAGCTCCTCGCCCGCATGCCGGTGGCCGAGGACGTCCGCCCCGACGCCCTCGCAGCTCGGACAGCGGGCTTCACAGGGGCTCAAGTGGAACACGTGGTCAACGAGGCGGGGCTGCTGGCGGTCAAAGGGGCCATCGCCCAAGCATTCCCCGTCGATACCGTACGGGTTCGCCTTGGCCACTTCCACCACGCCATCTGCAGGGCAAGACCCGCTCGCTCCGCGGCGCTTGCCTCGGTCATTGCACAAAGCTCCGACTGAGCTGGACCTGCCCGCGCGCCAACTGGTCGCCGCGGCGCCGCGACCACAGTCAAGGGGTGACGAACCGGCCCTCAGGGCTGCGCGTGCCCCTGTGCGTGGGCATTGATCCATAGACCGAGTTGCTCGACGCACAACTGGAGGCCCGCGATCTTCTGGATGGCCCAGCTCTGAAAGATCCTGTCATATTGGTTGCGCGCGCTGGGGTCGTGCGCGACGTACTCCTTGAAGTGCTGGCTGAACTCGCCGATCAGCACAGCGGCACGGGCCTCCACATCGTCGCCGGCCATGCCGGCGATGGGTGCACCAGACGCTCCCATGGAGCACTCCTTTCCTGCATCAAAGGCTGTGAGATGGCTGGACACCAACCGCCCAGTGCCATCCCGGATAGGGAGCGGGTTACCAGACCATGCCCTGTGATGGCAAGCCTGAGGGGCGAGTTCGGCGGCCGGCGGAACGGGCTTCGGGAACTCGTTCTTGGCCTTGATAACCTGAGCGACAGATGCCCTCATGTGCCGGCCGCCGTGGCGGCGGGGCCGCCAGAGAGGCGGCCCTCCGCGGCGGGCGGGGCTGAATAGAAGGAGGCTGCGATGGATGCTGCGTTGCGAGAGGAGATTGAAGGCCTGGCGGCGCTGGGGACGCCGGCGCTCAAGGCGAAGTACGTGGAGGCGTTCGGCGAGCGCTCGCGCTCGGGCAACGCCGCGTTCCTGCGGAAGCGGATCGCGTGGCGGCTCCAGGCGCGGGCGATGGGCGGCCTGTCGGAGCGGGCACGGCGCCGTGCCGAGGAGCTGGCCGACGAGGCGGATCTGCGGGTTCGGGCGCCGGGGCCGAGCCGCCGGCGGCAGGCGAGGGGCGCACAACCCCACGACCGCGCCGATGCGTCACGACCCCGACGCGATCCCCGGCTCCCGCCGGTCGGCGAACTGCTCGTCCGCGAGTTCCGAGGGATGACCATCGCCGCGCGGGTGCTCGAGGACGGCTTCGAGTACCAGGGCCGCCGCTATGCCTCGCTGAGCACCATCGCCTGCGAGGCCGCGGGCACGCGGTGGAACGGATACCGGTTCTTCGAGCTGGCCTGAGTCCAGCGCCCACAAGGAACAGGAAGGAGCAACAAAAATCATGCCAAACGGAAGACCAGGAGCGGGACAGGGGAGCCGCGAGCGACAGGAGATCCGCTGCGCGGTGTACACGCGGAAGTCCACGGACGAAGGCCTCGATCAGGACTTCAACTCGCTCGACGCCCAACGCGAGGCGGCGGAGGCGTACATCGCGAGCCAGCGCTCGGAAGGGTGGACCTTGCTGCCCGACCGCTACGACGACGGCGGCTACACGGGAGCGAACGTGGACCGCCCGGCGCTCCAGAGGCTACTGGCGGACATCGAGGCGGGCCGCGTCGAGTGCGTCGTCACGTACAAAGTGGATCGCCTGAGCCGTTCGCTCCTCGACTTCGCGCGGCTGATGGGGACCTTCGACGCGCACGGCGTCAGCTTCGTGTCCGTCACCCAGCAGTTCAACACCGCCACGTCGGTGGGCCGGCTGCTGCTGAACGTCCTCCTCTCGTTCGCCCAGTTCGAGCGCGAGATCATCGCCGAGCGGACGCGGGACAAGATGTCAGCCGCGCGCCGCAAGGGCAAGTGGACGGGCGGCGTGCCGGTCCTCGGCTACGACGTAGCGCCCGAGGGCGGCCGGCTGCTCGTGAACACGGAGGAAGCGGAACGAGTGAGGGCCATCTTCGCCCTCTACCTCGAGCGCCGAGGGCTGCTTCCCGTCGTCCAGGAACTGGAGCGTCTGGGGTGGTGCAACAAGCGATACACCACCCGCGAGGGCAGGGTACACGGTGGCGGGCCGTTCACCAAGACAACCGTGCAGAAGCTGCTGACGAACCCCCTCTACATCGGCCAGGTCCGCTCGAACGGCTCCCTTCATCCCGGCGAGCACGAGGCCCTTGTGGACGAGATCACCTGGCGGACGGCTCAGGAGCTGCTACGCCGCAACGGGCGGAACGGCACACGCCACAGGCGCCCCGGGCCGACACCACTCCTCCAGGGTCTGCTCCACTGCCGGCCCTGTGGGAAGGCCATGACGCACTCGGTCGCGGCCCGCGGGACGCGGCGGCACCGCTACTACGTCTGCCAGACGGCCCAGAAGCGCGGCTGGGCCGCCTGCCCAACGAAGTCCGTATCCGCCGAGAAGATCGAGGCGTCAGTAGCCGAGCAGTTGCGAGGCCTGCTCGCCGCCCCAGGCGCAAGCCGCATCGAGGCCCTCGCGCCCTTCGGCGATGGCTGGGAGACTCTCTCCCCGGCCGAGCGCCGGCGCGCAGTTGCCAGCGTCGTCGAGCGGATCGACTACGATGGCCCGTCAGGCCAGCTCGCCGCCGTGCTGCGAGATGGCGGCAGCGACCCCCTCCCAAGTGAAGAGCGAGGAGAACAATGAGCCAGACCGCACCCCCTCTGGATGCCATGCCCTTCCCGCAGCGCCTCGAATGGTCGTTGGCCCCCGCCGACGATCAAGCGCAGGAGAATGAGGTCCCGCCGCCCGAGCCGGGCAATGTCCCGCGCGTCGCGCGCCTCATTGCCCTCGCGATCCACTTCGACGGCCTGGTCCGGCGGGGCGAGGCGCCCGACTACGCTGCCCTCGCCCGATTGGGCCAGGTCACCCGTGCCCGAATGAGCCAGATCATGGACCTCCTCTGCCTCGCCCCCGACATCCAGGAGGCCCTTCTGTTCCTGCCTCGCGTGGAGAAGGGGCGCGACCCCGTCACGGAACACGACCTTAGGCCGGTCGCTGCCCAGGCGGACTGGGAGCACCAGAGAGCCGCGTGGGGCCAGCTCGTCGAGCGACGAGGCCTTCCTTGTCGCTGACGCGCGGGAAGCGCGCAAACTGCATGCAAGGGCGGAGAGAGGCGCCTCGGGGCGCCGCGCCAGTTCCTCTCGCATCCGAACCTATGGGTAGTGCAGAGCTTACGACACACAGGGGCCGAGCATGCGAAATCGCGCTTGACAGGTGCGGATTACTGCACTATCATAGTGTTTGGGAGGGAGGAGCGACGGATGGAGCGGCTGACGGAGAGACAAGCGGCGGTTCTGGAGTTCATCAGAGCCCAGCTCGCCGAGAAGGGGCGGCCACCGACCCTCGATGAGATCGGCACGCGATTCTGGATCGCCTCGTCGTTCGGGGTGCGCCGGCACCTCACGGCGCTGGAGAAGAAGGGGTACATCGAACGGCACGCGCATGCGGCGCGGGGGATTCGCCTGTCCCCCGAGCTCCGCGCCGTCACGGGCTTGCCCATCGTCGGCCGCGTGGCGGCGGGCGCACCCATCACGGCCATCGAGAACCTGGAGGGGTACCTGTCCATCGAGAGCCTCCTCCCCGAACGGGAGGGCATCTACGGCCTGAAGGTCCAAGGCGACAGCATGGAGGATGCGGGCATCCACGACGGCGACTACGTCGTCGTTCGTCCGCAGCCCGTGTTCGAGGACGGCGAGATCGGGGTCGCCGTGATCGATGAGGAGTGCACCGTCAAGCGGCTTCGGAAAGTGGGGGGCAAGATCGAGCTTCGGCCTGCCAGCAGCAAGCACAGGCCCTGGCTTGTTGACCCTTCCGAGCACGACTTCCGCTATGGAGGAAAGGTCGTCAAGGTTCTCAGCCTCCGCGACCCCGTGGCCGCGGGTGGATGACAGCCCGTCCTAAAGGGCAGAGATGCCTTTACCGCCCGACGGGGCGACTTAAGGTCCGCTTCCGAGCCGCTGAGGCTGCAGGAAGGCGGACCTTTCTTTTTGGCTTGACCGGGAAGTGGGGCCACTCGGCCAGGAGACGAGCCGATGCACAACGACGCGAAGCGACGCGCGGCAGCGGGCAGGCAGGCCCGCGAGCGCGGCCCGCCACACGGGGGGCACGTGTGCCACGCCGCGTGGCGACTTCCGGCGGCGTGGCATCGGCGTGGCATCTGGCGTGGCACTTTGTCTTCCCGCGCCAATCAACGGCCAGATTTCGTGACAAACATGTAGAGGGAGGTGAATTCCAACGGCCGAAGGAGGTCGCACGATGAGTGAGGACGTCCAACGTTGCACGGCGACGAGCAAACACACCGGCAAGCGCTGCCGCCAGCCGGCCGTGGCCGGCTCCAGCGTCTGCCGCTACCACGGCGCGGGTGGCGGCGCGCCGAAGGGCAACCTCAACCGCCTCGTCCACGGCGCCTACGCCGCGCGGGTCCTCAACGGCGAGGAGCGCCGCATCCACGACGCCTTCCTCGAGCGGCTGCGCGAGGACTTCGAGCTGAACGCCTCGTCCGACGAGGTGGCCGCGCAGATGGCCGCGATGGCGTTCCTCCAGTACGTGCGCGCCCAGAAGGCGGAGAAGGAGGCGGCGGCCGCGGCCCAGGCGCGGATCGTGCGCAACTGCCTGCGGGACCTCAAGGCCACGAAGGGCACCCGCGAGCGGGGCGGCGTCCCCCTGGGCACGACCCCGGCGGAGTGGGCCGCGGCAGTCGTCGGGAAGCTCAGGGAGGCGGAGAAGGGGGGTACGGCCAAGACGGGCACGGAGAAGTCGGAGGCCGAGCCCGTCCCGGCGCCGGAGGAACAGGAGAAGGAGGCCAGCCATGGCACGCAAGCTGTGTAAAGGCACCACGGACCGCGGCAGCCCCTGCCGTGCCGACGCCCGGTCCGGGTCCGACTACTGCTTCTGGCACGACCCGCACTCGCGCGCGGCACGGAGCGCGGCGGCACGCCGCGGCGGGGTCGTGCGGGCGCGGGGGGCCCTGGCCGACGACGAGGGCGTCGTGGCCGCCCGCCTCGCCGACCCCGTGACCTGGGGCGAACTCTACCTGCGGAACCGCGACGGCTCGCCTCGGAGCTACTGGCCCCACCAGGTCGAGGACCTCCGGGCGCCGGACCCCCAGATCGTCCACCTGGACGGCCGCGACTGCGGGAAGACCATCGCGTTGACGACCGACGTGCTCCACTTCGCCTTCACCACGCAGGGCGGCTTGGGCCTCATCGCCGCGCCCCAGCAGGGCCACCTCGACACGATCATCGAGGAGATCGAGTTCCAGCTCGCGGCCAACGAGCAGCTCGCGGCCAGCGTGGCCCCGAACGCCCAGGGCCGGCAGAAGCCGACCCGCGACCCGTACTTCCGCCTCGAGTTCACCAACGGCTCCGTGCTCTACTTCCGGCCGGCGGGCCCCGACGGCGAGGCGTTCCGGTCCCTCCACGTCAACCGCATCTGGGTGGACGAGGGGGCGTGGCTGCCGGAGAAGGCGTGGCACGCGCTCCGCCAGTGCCTGAAGGCGGCCGGAGTGTTCCGCGTCTACTCGACGCCCAACGGCCTCCGCGGCACGACGTACCACCACCTCACCGAGGCACGCGACTGGCGCGTCTTCCGCTGGCCGAGCTGGCTCAACCCCTCCTGGAGCGCCCAGCGCGAGGCGGACCTCGCCGCGTTCTACGGCGGGAAGGGGAGCGACGGCTGGCAGCACGAGGTGGCCGGCGAGCACGGCAAGCCGACCCACGGGGCCTTCAACGCCGAACTCCTCGAGCTGTGCCGCGTCGACATCCCCGAGTACCGCTGCATCCACGTCCTGGGCGAGACCCTCACGGCCTGCGAGACGGAGGAGGAGGCCTTCGACCGCCTCGAGATGCTCCTCAACCTCGCGCCCCAGGACGGCACCTTCTGGGTCGGCGGCGACCTGGGCTACACGAACGATCCCACGGAACTCGTCGTCCTGCGCGAGACCCCGGGGGAGGAGAAGCGGCCGGCCCGGCTCGTCCTCCGGGTCCACATGGAGCACGTGGCCTATCCCCACATCGCCGTGGCGGTCGGCATCCTGGAGCGCTACTACTGCCCCATGGGCATCGGCGTGGACAATGGGGGCAACGGCCTCGCGGTCGTGCAGGAGCTGACCACCCTCGACAAGTTCCGCTCCCTCGGCCTCGGGTCGAAGCTCCACGGCTACGACTTCGGCGGCATGGTCACGGTCGCCGAGAAGGACGGGCGCCTGCTCAAGAAGCGCACGAAGGAGCACATGACCAGCCTGATCAACCGCGCCTTCCAGCGCCGCGAACTGTTCCTGCCCGAGGGCGACCGGGAGATCGCCGACCAGTTCTCGACCCACAGCTACACGTTCGCCAGCAACAACAACGTCGTCTACTCGAAGGGCAACGACCACATCGTGGACGCCGTGCGCTGCGCCATGCTCGCCCGCGAGCGGGAGCGCTGCGACGACTTCGAGGTGATCGTGCCGAACGTCGTTCCCGTGTGGACCGACCCCATCTTCTGGTGAGAAAGGACTGCACCCATGTACGAGATCGTGCAACGCATCCTGGACGGCTTCGTCAACTGCCTGGTCCCCGAAATCGGGGAGGAGGTGGTCGCGTCGTCGCTTGGCATCGCCGGCGGGCAGCAGGCCCTTCTGCGGCAGATGGAGAAGCTCTGGGCGCTCCGGCTCGACACGGTCGTCGAGATCGGCACGCGCGAGGGCATCATGACGGCGCTCCTGAGCCGGTTCGCCCGGCAGGTCATCTCGCTGGACCGGGACGAGTGGCCGCAGGTTCGGCCCGTCCTGGAATTCGTGGGGGCCTGCAACGTGGCGCGTCTGCCCCTGGAGAAGCACGAGATGCCGCTGCTGCGCAAGAGCCTGAAGTTCAACCTCGCGGTGATCGGCCCCACGGACCGGGGCGACGGCGCGGCCTGGGGCTTCACCCACGTGAAGCACTGCGGCAGGGTGTTCTTCCGCGGCTACGGGGCCTCGGCCGACAACCTCGAGGTGACGCGCCTGGTGGACAGCCTGAACACGGGTGCCGTGAGCCGCCAGGAGCCCTTCGCCTGGTGGTCGGAGGATGAACTCGACATCGTGCCCTGCGGAACCAGGGAGATACTCCCCGTGCTGGAGCGGCCGTGGGCCAGGCGGCGTCGCGCCAAGTGAGCGTCGAGCGCGCCCCCCGCTCCGCCTGGCGGCAGCGCAGGAAGAAAGCCCTGCCGCTCTGGCCGCCGCCTGCCTGACATCGGTTGCGCTCGTCCATGCCCACGGCGTGTGCTGATCCTGGCGCACGCCGTGGGCTGGCACGGGCACAGGATCGCCGTCGCCGGGGCGCGGGGTCAGAGGGACGTAACAGCAGCAGGCGGAGGAGCTGTCGCCGCTGTTGCCGTGGCCCACACGGCCGTCAGCACACCCCGCCACTGTCCCACGTCAAGCCCGGTGGCCGCTGAACGCACGCCCTGCTGGGCCGTTCCCGCCGCGCCCGTGCCGCCGCGCGCGCACCGTCGCGCCCGCCGCACACTCCCACCCGCCGCCGGCCCCCGCCAGAATCTCCCCGCCCCGACCCGCCCCCGCCCCATCTTGCGGCCCCGTTGAGACTTACGCAGCCGTAAATCCTTGCAGAATATGCACTTCCGCCGAAGGTTCCAGTTGACTGATGTGGAACACTATGCCTATATGGTGTCGGTGCAAGTGGTTGCCAGCACAGGAGTTAAAGATGGCGAGCAAGCGACGCAGACCCCTGACCGCCCGAGAACTGAAGCCCCGCATCCAGCGCCTGTCCTGGGAACGGCTGACGGAGATCTACCTCGCCACGAAGAGTCAGGCTGTGCGCCGGCTGATCGAGGCCGAGGCCCGGCGGTGCGGCTACAAGATGAGCGGCTTCTTCCTGGCTCAGGCCCTCCGACGCGGGGCAGAAACAGGAGACCCGAAATGATCGCCACGTGCCCGAAGTGCGGCGGCAAGCGGATCGAGATGTGGCTGTGCGACCGCGACGTGGGATGCACGGCCCAGCCCAGGTGCGAGGGCGCCGCGTTGCGGCAGCCGCCTCTGCCGTTCGACGCCGGCTACCACGCCCACCGCCGCTGCCTCGACTGCGGCGCGGAGTGGGCCTCCCAAGACCTGGGCCTCGACCCCTGAGGAGCGAGCGATGGACCTGCGAGAGCTGGAGTTCGGGATCGAGATCGAGACCATCCGGCGGACCCGTCAGGCCGTCGCCGAGGCGATCCGCACCGTTGTTGGCGGTGCCGTCCGCCACACCGGCTACCCCTCCAGCTACGACCCCTGGGAGGTCACCGACTCCCGCGGCCGCGTCTGGAAGGTCGTGGCCGACAGCTCGCTGACCTCGGTGCCGGGCCATCTCCGCGCCGAGGTTGTCAGCCCCGTGCTCACCTACCAGGATATCCCCGAACTCCAGCAGGTCGTGCGGGCGGTCCGCGACCTCGCCGGCGCGCGGGTGGACGGCAACTGTGGCATCCACATCCACATCGATGCCGCGCCCTTCTACCCGGACGCGTTGGTCCGACTGGCCAAGATTGTCTACAAGCAGGAGGAGTTGATCATCCGTGCCCTGGGCCTCAGGGGGACCCGGCTCCAGCAGTACTGCAAGCCGATGCGCGAGGAGTTCATCCGCAGCCTCGAGCGCCAGAAGCCGAAGGACCGGGACCAGCTCAACCGCCTCTGGTACGGCTACCGCAACACCCATCCCATCCACTACGACCAGACTCGCTACCACCTCCTGAACCTCCACAGCGTGTGGTACCGAGGCACCATCGAAATTCGGGCTTATGCGCAGTTGCGAATTATGCGCAGTTGGGCGGCGGCGCGCGGCTCTGTGG